>JAEOTG010000242.1 GCA_016839985.1 Candidatus Heimdallarchaeota archaeon
CTACAATTTTGCAGATCGACTTTATTTAAAAACAAATATTCATAATCGCAATCATAATTCTGTTTATGAATTTTTTCAATCGTTTTTATTGCATTATAAGTGTTCTTTCTACGTGGACTGCTAATTATTGCTAATATTTTCATAGTTGTTCGTTTCAAAAGAAATTTGTTTGGTTATATAAACGTTATCCTCAGCTTTGTAAAAAGATTTTTACGTCACCCACAAACGATTTTATAGCTACAAGAAGGGGGACTTTAATGCAAAGTTTTTTTAAATAAATTTAATATCTCATCCCTTTTATCTTCTTTATCAGAATAGGTACTTCCACTGAATAGTTTCTTCCTGTTTTCATTGTTTTTAGAAAAAGATATTCATTTTTCATATAATCAAATTGAAAGCCATTCTAATTAAAACAGGAAAGATAAGGTCACAATAGTTATTAATACTTTTAGAAATAAAAAAACTCAAATTGTCGAGCTCTGGGTAAACAAGTCTGATACAATAAAAAAACTTGTTTCAGATATACTCTTATTTCTCTTTATTATTACACATCTGTGAAAATGTCTCCAGTTATTTCTTTAAATCTGGAGTAATAGTATTTCCAGAAAGCTGAACTTCGTCCTATAATATTCTCATAAAATCTCGCACTACCTTCATGAACTCCAGAACTACACCACATCCCAACTGGTTGATATTTCCCATTCTTTCCAACATACTGTTCATACTCCCCATGTCCAGCTTCATGCATTGTACTCATTATTGCACTTAGAAAGTTATTTTCAAAATATTTAGTTGTTATTCTAACATCATCATAAGATCCTGCGGTAAAAGGGTGGATAGTTTCATCTAACCGACCTCGTTCTAGATCATAACCGAACACATTAAGAATATCAAAGTTTAATTTTCTTTGTATATCAATTGGTACTTTTCTATTTGGAATTTCTTTCTTTGGTTGATGATCAGATTTTGAACAATTCTTGATTAAGGGGACGATGACTTCTTTTAATGGTTTAACCAGCTTTTCGAATCTTTCTTGGTTCATTCCAGGTTCACAGAAATCTAACAAAACATCATAAGGATCCTTATCAGAATTCAAGTAATTTGCAAATTTTTTATTTAGTTCAACCATTTTTTCTAAATCAGATTGAAAAATAGAAAAATTGGATTTCTCTTTAGCTTTTTCCCAAGATTCAACGGATATTACACATTGCCTATGAAACTCCCCAACAAAATCTGCAGGAACTTTAACTAATTTGTCATATTGTCTTTGAATGAGAAAGATATTCCTCTTCTCTAAAATAGAGAGATTCTCATAGTCTTTATGATTCTTGATTAGATCTAGAAGTTCACATATACGAGGATCGATCCTTCTTTCATGCTCTAATTTTGATATTAAAGCCATTTGTTCTGCTCTCTGTTTTCTTCCTTTCTTAGGCATAGTTACATCTCTATCCCACCAAAGAAGCATCATTACCTCCTCCAAAATACATGCTTCTTTGAAAAGTCTTAGAATTTCATCGTAAAACTCTCTCATAGAACAAATAATGCTGAAATATTTTTAAATCTAACTAGAATCTAACTTTCTTTGAATAATTTCAGTATCTTGTTAAATCTCAATTTAATTCTTTTTCAATTAAGACTCTTAAATTTCGAGGAAGAGACTTGAAGTAATAATCTAGCTCACATTCTAACAGTTTTGCTTTTGCTATTGGTTATGGAATGTTTCTAATTTCTTAGAAGAAGAGAATTGAAAAAAATAGTAGAAAGTTAAAAGGATGAAACAATCAAAAGAGATTTAGCTCTTTGTGTTTTTCAACTATTTTTTCTGCCATTATGTCTAATGCTTTGAAATCTTCTTCTTTTGGGTATCCTTTTGAGTAAACAGGCTCTAAAATCTCTACTCCTTTAAGTTTGGGCACCATACTGACAACTAGATCAATTGTTTTTGTATACCATCCATAAGAACCGATTACAGATATCAATTTGATGTTTGGTTTCAAAGCATTTAGTAGATAAGTTGCATAAACTGCTAAAGGATGAGGACCTGCATGGACTGTAGGAGTACCAAGAATCACAGTTGCTGCATCTATTAATGTTATAGCTAGTTTACCGATATCTACAACTGCTAAATCAAACTGATGAACTTTTACACCTTTTTTTGCTAGAGCACTAACCAAATATTCCACCATCGTTTTTGTGCTACCGTGCATAGATACATAAGGAATCACAACAACATTTTTTGGAGTATCCGAAATCCAATCTTCATAAGCATCCAAAATAAATGAAGGTTTATCATAAATTGGACCATGACTTGGAGCAATTAACTGAATTTCATATTTCTTTAATTTTTCAATGTTTTTTCTAATGATATTACTAAATGGCAGCATTATTTCAGCAAAATATCTTTTAGCAGCTTCATAGACTAATCCTTCATCTCTAACATATAGGTCAGTTGTTGCAACATGTGAACCAAAAAAGTCACAAGAAAATAGTATTTTATCTTCTATAAGGTAGGTAACCATTGTTTCTGGCCAATGAACCCACGGAGTATGGATGAATTTCAAGGTTTTATCTCCTAAAATAATTTCTTCTTCATCTTCAACAACCTGTATTTGCTCTGGTGAAAGTAGTAAATGATCTATCAACATCTCTTTTCCTTTTTCAGTTGCGAGAACTTTTGCTGATGGATATTTCTTAAG
>JAEOTG010000243.1 GCA_016839985.1 Candidatus Heimdallarchaeota archaeon
ATTGCCCCACTTCCACTGAAAGACTGGATTAAAGGTTTATTTTTTAAATTGTTTTTTCTTAGTTCTTCTATGCTTTCCATTTTAAACACTTCGTTTTCTTTTTCTAAGAAACACAACAGCTATAACTGCCCCAAAACCTAAACTTACTATAGAACTCACCAAGCTAAACGAACTCTCTATTGTATGTCCTTCATTGTCACCTGTTAAATTAAATCCTGCCAATCGAAGGTAATCAAGTGCTTGACTCATATTATATGTATATTGTGAAACACCATCGAAATAATAATCCTTGAAATATGGCGATATAGGAGTATGAGAAAGATTGAATTTGTTATTATGAAAATGAGTATTCATCAGATTTTTATTAACAACAGATGCAATAGCTTTTCTGATAGCTAATCCTTTTGATACACCAGTTTCATTTGTTGGGATAAAATTGTTATTGGCTCCAAAAATTTCATTTTGAAGATTAAATGCTAGTATAATAAGAGAATTTTCAAGCTTGAAGACAACTTGGATATCAGAAACGTCAATTCTGTCTTCAATTGCTGGATCTTTTCCAAAATCTGCTATATCTAGATCCCCATTTTGTAAATCTATTCTCATAGAAAAAGTGTCATCTCTTGTAAATGCTTCTATTTTTTCGAATGCTAAATAAGTTGGTTCTCCAGGTAGAACTCCAACACCGTGCCAATTATCATTTTTATATAATACAGCTGTTAAATCAGTATAACTTTCTGTCGAATTATAGATATACTTCCCAGTTCCAAAAGGATCTATTCTGAATTTAGACCATCTCCCCGAACTTACAATATTATCAATACCCCCTCCAACATTTAGATAATGGTCTGGAAGTGGATATACAGATAAATCTTCTAGAGGGAAAGCATAAGGATCTCTCTCTGGTGTACTAGGATCAGAGTCGATGTAAATAGCGACTGTACTACTATTATACATTTCATATGATTTTATCCATTTAAACACCTCATAATTTAAATTCGAAATAGGATTTCGTAAAAGATCTAGTGTAAACATTACATCATCAGTTGTAAATAATTGATTAGGAAAGAGACCATCAACATCAGTGTGCCATTCCACATTATCCCTTAGATGGACTAACAAGGTAGTTTGATTAGTATACTGCCAATTATCAATCAGACCACATTTGGTCACTACACCATTTTCATCAACTTCTATTAATTTATCCATAAATAAAGAAACAATAGTTTTTTCTCCTGATTCTTCTATAGTTAAAGGATGTAAATCAAACCATTTACCAATTCCTATATTTAATTGATCAGTTGATGATTGACCTGTATGAGACCCTACAAAATACATATATGGTAGACTATTTGAGATCCCTAGAGATGATGTGAATCCTTTCAGATTATTCCAAAGTCCATAAGTTCTTACTGGGGAAAAAAGAGGTACCATAGGTAAAACATCAGCCATGATGTGCTCTTGAAGATTTTCAAACATATTTTTTCTTAAATAAAAATCGGATTCTTTTGTAATATTTGAAATATAACTCTTAGTTGTTCCATTATCTATTTCATCTTTGAAATTGAAAAAATTCCAACTTGCTCCTTCTGTAAAGAAAAGTTCTAGATGAGGAACTGATTCACCTTCTATTTCAATTAGAGCCATATCATAATTCTTTGATTTAATAACAACGTCAAGGAAGTAGCTATACTCAGTAGGATAATCAACGGCATCTATCCCGAGATCTTTTATACTTTGAATAATAGTTGTTGAATATTCTGAAAAGAAGACTTTTTCTGTCCCTTTAGTATAATATCTGATAGATGTTGAAAACAAACCTCCTTGCAGATTCGGTCGAGAAGTAAATATCAGAATAGCTGAGAGCGAAGCAATAACTACTATAATGGTTAAAACTATAGCAATGACTTTGTTTGTTGATCCATCTTGGCTACTCATAAAGGACTTACCAGCTTCAATTTCGTAAAAGTGTTTATTAAGTTAGTTCTTTACCAGTTTTTTGTATTTTCTTCCTACTCTCATTGCATTTAGAATTACGATTAATGATGCACCCATATCTCCGATTAAAACAGCTAACCAGAGAAGTGAATCTCCAAAGAATGATCCTATTGGTGGTATCGCAACGCTCAGAAAAACTAATGTAAAGAATACGAATTTTATAAGAAGGGACAAAAAAATATTGATTTGAATTGTTGTTTTTGTTTGTTTACTTAGTTTAAACAAATAAGGAAGGCTATAAAGATTATCAGAAGATAAAACAATATCTGAGGTTTCTATTGTTATTGCTGTTCCTGTTGAACCCATAGAAATACCTACATCAGAGATTGCTAAAGCTGGGCTGTCGTTAATTCCATCACCAACCATTGCAATTGATCCATACTCATTTCTTAATTTCTTGATTATTTCCATCTTATGTTCTGGTAATAATTCTGATTCATATTGAATATCTAATTCTTCTGCTATTTTTGATGCCACTTGCTCATTATCACCTGTTAGCATGATTAATTGATTCAGTCCGATTTTCCTTAATGATTGAATTACATCTTTAGTCTCTTTTCGTAATTCATCAGACATATGAATGTGTGCAATGACTTTTTCATCTGTCAAAACATAACTGACAATGCTTTCTGATTCTTCACACACTAAGTTGCAGTATTCAAGACCAATAATATCATCAATTAAAGATTCATTTCCAATGTAGTAGTTTGTCCCCTTTCTTGTTCCTTTTATCCCTTTTCCAGGTAATACTTTAATGTCTTTATAACCTAATAAACGTGAATCGTTTTCTATTCCCAATTCAGTTATCGCTTCTCCAATTTTATGCTCCGAATGACTTTCTAAGCTGTATGCTAATTCAACGATTTCTTTTTCAGTATAACCTTCTAAAGGTTCAATTTTGTAAACTTTCAGTTTTCCTGATGAAAGAGTTCCAGTTTTATCCAAGGCTAAAGTCTTAACATCAGAAAGAGCTTCCAGGAATTTACCTCCTTTGATTAAAACACCGTTCTTTGAAGCTCTAGTTATAGCTGTCACAACTGTAATAGGGGTAGAAAGTACTAATGCACAAGGACATGAGATAACTAAAACTACCAAGCTGTTGTAAAACCAAACACTAAAAGGTTGACTTAGAATGACTACAGGAATAAACGTAATTAAAATTGCAATTAGAACCATAGTTGGAGTATAATACTTTGCGAATTTTTGGATAAATTGTTCTCTTTTAGATTTTTGTTGTTCAGCTTCTTCTATTAATTTAGTAATTCTTGCAACCGTGCTTTCACTTGGCATTCTTGTTACTCGAATAATCATGTATCCATCAATACTTACAGAGCCTGAAAAAACGTTATCACCTACTTTTTTGAATATAGGTTTAGATTCACCCGTAATAGGACTTTGATCTACAAACGTTTTTCCCCAGTCAATTTTTCCATCAATAGGAATTCTTCCTCCAGGTTTTATACTTACCCTGTCTCCCACAACTAATTCCTCAACTGGTACAATTTCATGCTTTCTTCCCTTTACTAATCGTATTGCAGTTGGAGGAGTCAGATCCATCAATTCTCTAATTGATTGTCTAGCTTTATCCATCGAAAAAGCTTCTAAAAGCTCAGCAAGCGTAAATAGAACAATAATTTCTGCAGCTTCTTCCCAGTATGAAATTATCATTGCCCCAATAACAGCAATAACCATTAGCAAGTCAATATCGATTGTTTTAGCCCGTAAAGAATTGAAAGCTTTTTTGTATATAGGAATTCCACCTATGATAATTATTGGAATGTAGAAAAGTGGATGAAAATGAGGAACACCAGAATAGTCAACAGCTAAAGCAGAAATTAAAAAAACAAGACCTATTATAAAGAATATTAGATTAGTATTCTTTTTTAGATTAAAGAAAGATTCTTGCTTATATCCCCTTTCAAACTTGTATCCTGTCTTTTTGATTGTTTGAATAATCTCTTTTTCCGATACTTCTTCAGTATTGTATTTTACTAAAAGCTTTGTAGATACAAGATTAATATTTACTTCTTCAATGCCTGAAACACCCTCTAAGCTTTTTGTAACTTTCGCAACACAATTTGCGCAGTCCAATCCTTTAACTACTCCCTTTAATTCAGACATTATTCTCACGAAAGACTAAGTTATATCTAACTTAAGAATTACCATCTAGCAAAAAATATTGAAAAAACAAGACCAAGGTTTTACAGAAAAGTAGAAATACAATCGTTTTTCACAAATCCTATGGATAAAGAACAATTGAAAAATACATTGATTGATGAATCTAAGATTCTTAAGGATTATATTATTAGTACTCGTCGTCATTTCCATATGTATCCTGAAACTAAGTTTGAAGAGGAACAAACTGCTCAATTCATTGAAGAAGAGCTTCACAAAATTGGATATCAGACTATTCGCGTAGCCAAGACAGGTGTAATAGCATTATTAGATGGTACTCATGAAGGAAAAACTATTGGCTTGCGAGCTGATACTGATGCATTGAATGTTGAAGAAGAAAATGAAGTCTCATATAAAAGTACAATTCCAGGAAAAATGCATGCATGTGGTCATGATGCTCATTGCGCAATGTTGTTAGGAGCTGCTAAATTACTATACAAGTATAAAGACCAATTACCAGGGAAAGTGAAACTTATCTTTCAACCAGCAGAAGAAGGTGGAGGAGGAGCTAAGAAAATAGTTGATGAAGGTCATATTGAAGATATAGATGAGATTTTCGGAATTCATGTTTGGAGAGAACTTCCAAGTGGAACTATTGGTACTCGAGTAGGACCTTTCTTGGCTTCTGCAGATGAGTTTCAAATAACCATTAAAGGAAAAGGAGGTCATGCAGCATCACCTGAACAAACCATAGATCCAACTAGTGTAATGGCAGACCTCTACAATGCAATACAAAAAATTAGAACTCGAGAGATTGATCCACTTGATAAAGCTGTTATCACTGTTCCCGTCATCAAAGGAAGTGATGCTCACAATATCATACCTTCAGAAGTTAAAATGGAAGGAACCTTTAGAACTTTCAGTATTGAGGTTAGAGAATTTATTATAAAAAGAATAACTGAAGTAGTAGAAGGATATTGTCAAGCATGGAGATGTGAAGGGAAAGTTGATTTTGAAATTGATGGTATTTTCTACCCGCCTACAATTAATCATGAAGAGAGTGTATTAACTCTCACTGAGATACTCAAGCCTTTAGATAATGTTGTTGAAGCTGGTTTGACTATGGGTGGAGAAGATTTTGCTTTCTATCTAAACAAAACAAAAGGAGCATTCATTTCTTTGGGGATATATAATGAAGAAAAAGGGATTATTCACCCTCATCATCACCCAAAATTTAATGTTGATGAAGAAGTTTTATGGAAAGGAACAGCTATTTATACACTTCTTGGATTTTACAATTTATTTGTGTAAAATCCCCAAAACTCCTTTTTTTGTAATGCAGAGCGCTTAAAGTATACAAAAGGTTATTTTAGTTCGAAAAAAAATTAAAACCTTGCTATAAGGTTTGACTACCTATAGTCTAGAAACCTAATTATGAAAGTCATCTTTCACAAAAGGTGAGTTCTAATAAGGTAGAATCCTCTATTTTTCTCGAACTTTGGTGTTAGAATTCCTTAGAGAGGAATATATATATAAGTAGATTATCATTATAAAAATAGAGAAAACATTAGGAAAACCGGGGATAAAAGTGGTAAAAGAGGTCAAAAATCCTGAAGATAGTTCAATTAAGGAACTTCTTGAGAATTACAATATTACACCAAATATGGAAAATGCAATGACATTAGGGAGAGCGATAGCTAAAGGAAATTTATCCATTGAGGTAAAGAAGTGGCGTTTTAAAATGGCATTGGATGTTCAGACACCTGATATGTCTGTCTATTCTACATTAATGGCATGGTCTTCATTGATTACATTAGAAGATAATATTCCATCAAATCAAAAGTTCATTGCAGTCAAAGAGATGTTAAATAATCCAGATCTTAAACCAGAAGTCCTTGACGAGATAATAACGAATATTTTTATGAGTAAAGAAATTCCTAGAGATTTGCTGAATTATATCGCTCCTGAAATCCAAAAGGCATCTCGAATATCTGATGAACTAAAATCATATGTTCTTAACAAAAAAAAAAGAGTGACTAATATTAAGAGCTCAGTTTACTAAAAACATCAGTGATTAATTTTACTTGTTTGTGATCAATTCCTAGTTGTAAGAATTGATAATTTTGTATTTCAAGTGAGAGTATTTTCTCAAACTCTTCTTGATTGATAGTTCCTTGTAATTTTTCAGCTCCTTTTTCTAAACAAATAACCATTCTTTGATCATCAATGGAACCTAACTTCCATAGAATAAAACATCGTGAAAGATATAATCCTAGCTCATCCTTGTTTCTGATTTTTTGGTTTTCATTTAACGCAAAATGATAAAACAAACTCCCTGTAATCTGAAAGATATCTGTTATTCTTGATGGATATTTTGGTGACTTATTCATTGCTACTAAAAGATCTGTGAATGAATCGATTCTTTCTAATGAGTCGTCAACATAAATTAGATCTTCATCCAAACAAGTTTCCATAAAATCACATAACTGTTCATGTATATTTTGTAATTCATTTTCTTGATTTTCAGATATTTCTTTACCTAGAGGATATTCTCTAGCAAGGTAGAAGAACCTATGAGTCAAACCACAAATATAAGCTAATAAATTATCACTTGAATTTGTGTTCTCTTTCCATATTTGAGGAAGAAATTCAATTAATAACAAATAATTAGTATACAAACTAACGTTTTCAGCAAGAATGTCTGTTAGAAATTCTTTGCTAATTGAAGAAAGATTTTCCCTTATCTTCAATAAAACCTTTGAACTAAGACCTTGATCATATATTATTTCCAATAGTTCTTCTTCTATTAAATTCATGATTATACCATTATCTCAACATAAGGCTTATTTCTATTTTGGTTTAACAATAATTATTGTTTATTTTTCACCACAATGCTTTTGTAGTTTATCCAGATTTTAGCTCATGAGTTTCTCTATCTTTATTCCTACGATAGAGATTGGACCACCTTACGTAGGACCCATGGCTGGTCTTCGACGATACTCTTATTCTTTAGTTCAGTCATTAGTTAATCATGATATTGATATTCATATTGCAACGACCACAGAACTGCCTTCAAATGACAAGTTATTAGATAGAGAAAATATTCATTTCTATAAGCTACCTCCACAAATATCTGCAAGGGGAGCTTATAGCACTCAAACGCACTTTTATGCTAAAAATCACAGACGTTTTTCAAAACAAGCGTTAAATATTTTTCGGCAAATAAACAAAGAAAAGCAATTTTCATTAATTCATTCAACAGAAGCTTCAGGATATGCTTTCGCAAAAGCAAAAAGAAAAAAACAGATAGAAATTCCTTTAATCTTATCTGTTCATGGTGCAGTGACTACTGGAAATTTAAAATCTCGATTATTTGTGAAAAGACCCTATTCAAGAATTCTTCGAAGAACAGTTGGTCATTGTAATGTTATAGTCACTAATACTCCTTCACTTTTGTATAAAATCAAACGTCTAACCAAAAAAATCAAAGAAAGAGTAGAAATTGTTCCACATTCTGTGAATTGCAAAAAATTCTCTCAGATACCAAAGCTTGAGGATGTTGAAGATTTTAGAGATAAATATGATCTAAATCTAGGGAAAGCAACTATATTATTGCAAGGACCATTTATATCTCGAAAAACGCAACATGAAGTAATAGAATTCTTTCCAAGTATAATGCGAGAATTCCCAAATGTTCTTTTTCTAATAATGGGTGAAGGACCTTTATTGCAGAATATAAAAGAAAATGTGGTAAACCTACAAATTGAGGATTCAGTTAGAATTACTGGTTATATCAATGATGATGAACTTCTAATTGCATATCATATTAGCGATGTGCTTTTGTATCCTGCCAAAGAAGGAAGTTTCGGTACTCCTTTAATTGAAGCAATGGCTTCAGGTTTGCCTGTAGTAGCTGTTGATAAACCTCCAATGAATGAGATGTTACCTCCAGATTGTGGTTGGCTTTATCCTCAGAATGATATGGCAAAAATAGTAGATATAGTAAATGAGCTTATTAGTAACAAAGAGGCTAGTCAGCAAATTATTTTTGAAACTCAAAAGTACGCTTTGAAAAATTATGATTATCAAATTGTTGGTAAGAAATTAATGAAAATTTACAAAGATATTTTGGAAATTTAAATGAGCTAAACATAGCTAAAACTTGCTCACAAATCTGATAACATACTCTTAAATATATGAACGAATAATACTTTATTGAAAAAATAAGGTGGAAACACAATGAGTAAGAAATTTTTCTGTCCAAATTGTGGTGCAGCAGCTGCACCAGAAGATAAGTTTTGTTTAAATTGTGGAACAAACTTGAAAGAAGGTGCAAAGGTTCCAGCTCCCCCAGCTCAACCTGCTACTCAACAAGTTCCTATTCAACAAGCAGGACCATATGCACCAGCTCAAGCTATGCCTGCAACAGTCGGTGTACCTCGCGGTTCATATGTACAATTCAAAGCCCCAATTACCTCTAGATGCTTAGCTCTTTTAATTGATAATCTCATCTATAATTTCTGCCCTCCTTTATGGTGCTTTAGAGATGTAATACCTGAAAAAGGAAAATCATTTGGCAAATCAATGCTTAAACTTAAAGTTGTAGACTATGACACAGGTTTACCTATATCTGTTGGTCAATCTTGTATTCGTACTATATGTTTAGGGGTCTGTTTCGGATTTGATTACATAGTACCATTTTTCAATGATGAAGGAAGAAGAATAGGAGATTATGTAGCTGGTACCATAGTCCTAGAAGACAGAGAGTACTAAAAAACTCTTCTTCTTTTTTTATGTAGATGACAAAATGCCTCAAGACATAGTAAAGCAAATTCAAGAATTTTACAGGAAAGGTAATTATAAAGAGGTTTTGAGTCTAGTAAAAACTAATTTAGTAAAAATCGATGATGTCAAAATTCGCAAGGAATTATTGTTATATTCTTCAAAATCTAATTATTCTCTTGGAAATAATGTTAAAGCTCACCAAGATATGCTTGTTGTTTTAGAAATGCTTCAAGAAAAAGAATTTTTACCAAAAGAAATAATCGAGATACAAACAGACTATGGAAAGATTCTTAGAAGGATGGGTAAGAAAGAGACAGCTTTACAAATTTATCTCAAGACTCTAGAAGAATATCAGGATCATATTGATACTAGGGCACACACTTCAATACTTCACAATTTAGCTAATATCTATCTGGAGTTAGGAAATTTCTCTGAAAGCGAAAACTATTTTCAGAAAATTTTAGAAATTGATAAATTAAACAACGATGAGAAAGGATTGGCTTTAACTTATTCTGGGTTAGCAAGCTTAAATTTCTATACCGGTAATCTTGAAAAAGCAATTGATTATTACACCAAAAGCTTAGCCTTAAGAGTGAAATTTAAGGATACATTGGGAATTGCAACGATTTCTCTGAACCTTGGTTCAATATATGCTAATCAAATCAACGAAAAAGAAGCAATTAAACATCTACAAGTAGCTGAAGAAGAGTTCCAGAAACTTGAACATTTCAAAGGTCTTTTTACAGTTAAAAACACCAGAGCTAGAATGTTCTATCTTCTAAAAAATTACAAAGAAGTCATAGAAAATCTAGAATACATAGAGAGAATAGATGAATCAGAATTTACACAATCACAATGTGAGTTAGTTAATTTACTCTCTGAATCCTTGATTCTTGAAAACCAACTAGATAGAGCAGAAAAAATTGTTAAAAAAGGATTAAAGAAGATTACAAGCTTTGATTTTTCCATATATACCGGACTTCATTCTATTTCAGGTAGGATGAAACAATTACTTAGTCAGATAAAATTTAAACAAGGTTGTTTTGAAGACTCTCTTTCAATTCTAGATGAGCTAGAAAAAACATCAGATGAATTAGAAGATGAGCAGAGTTTAATATCCATATATTTCTCAAAATCTAAGATCTACACAGAGCAGGGACACATCGATAACGCTTTACTATATACAAATAAAGCAAAAAGTATAGCTGAAAAATATAAAGATGCATCTCTACCATTGTTGTTAGATAGACTTGTTGGTTTGAATTTATATTCGGGAAATTATGACACTAGCATTAAGATTCTAAACAAATTAGAGAAGTTATTAGGAATAAAAAATCCTTATAATATTCTGAAAAGATCTCTTGAAGTAATTATGCATAAGAAAATAGTTTCAAGATTCGATGAAACTTTTTTTCAAATGAACAAAGAAAGTCAAATTTTGTATGCACAACAATATCTCATTAATCTTATTGCTAGAGATTCACTCTCTTTTACAAAATTAGTAGAAAAATATGAAGAAATTAAGATGAATTTAGATAACAACCACCAATATCTCTTTCCTTACTTCTTAATTACAATGATTCTTTCTACTATCGATGAAAAAGAAATTTCTGAATTAGAAATACAAAATCATCATACATATGAATTACCATCTCTTTATTCTCGTGTTTTATACAAACAAATATTACCTGAAGAGATTAGAAAAAAAATAGAAGAATTCAGAAAGAGAGAGAATTTTGAATTTAATGATGTGCTTATGATTTTAGATATATGTTATTTCAGTGTTATTTTTAACCTTCTTCCAATTGAAGTAATTTCTGAAATTGATTGGTCTATTTATTCTAAACAAAATGAAAGGAAAATCACTAAAACAAAGCAAGAAGCATACAAACAGATACTTGCTCGAAAATCGCTTGAAGGAATAAGTAAATTAGATTCTAAGAACTTGAATATGTTCCAAAGCATATTAAACATACTAACTTCCCAGCTTAAAATATATGATGATTTTCAAGTTCTAAAGAATAAATTTATGATTGTAATAATATTAGAATTGATAATTAGAACTTTGGCATTAGTTGATGAAATATGAGTAAAAAAGAACAAAGAAGTAAACTAAAAAAACAAGAAAGATGGCTTGTTTATCCTTATCGTTTAGCTCATCATCCTTTATGCAGTAAGTTCGAAGATCATGTTTATAGGATTAAAGGTTACAAGGTTTGTCGAGGTTGTGTAAATCTATATAGTGGTTTTTTAGTAGGAATTGTTATTGTTCCAATGTTAGCAGTCTTTCTTAACATCAATTTCTGGATAGCTTTTGTTGCAACTAATGTTTTATTCCTTTTTACACCCTTGAGTGTATTTCTTCATCCTCCAAGAATAATAAAGGACCTTACTCGATTCTTACTTGGGATAGCAATGGTTACTTGCCTTGCGACTATTATTATCAGTATAGTTGAGTTGACAAAAGGAATTAATGGATGGGCATTAGCTGTAATATTTATCACAATAGCAATTTATGTTACTAGTAGAAGATATTTTACAAGACTAAGAGACAGAAGAAATGAACAGGTTTGTCGAAAATGTGAACAGTTCTATCACCCTAGATGTGAAGGATTAGTAAGTGGTATTGATAGAGCGATAGCACTAGAGAGTCATGAGAAAGGTGATGCATTTAGTGAGCAGTAAATTTTTAATCTCCATAGATTTTCTATGTTAGTATAAGTTGATTATTAATTAGTATAAAACAGTAGATGGTAGATAATATCATGAGTTACGAATTTCCTCCTACATTTACAACTTGGGACTTTGTTGGTATAGGTGGTTTATTTGTGTTTGTTCTTTCTGTGCTAGTAATTGCAGAAGTCCTACGAAGAAAAGAGAAAGTATCAGGTAGTTCAACTAGGAAAATAGTTCATCTTTCAGTTGGTAATGTTGCTTTACTTTTTCCTTTTGTTTTTTCCAGCGTTTGGATAGCTTTAATCGGTCCTTTTTTCTTTATATTTTTTACATATTTTACTTGTCCAGGATCACCTATTAAGAAATTTAGATTAAAAGGTGTTGAAGAAGGTCACACTTATGGTACTGTGTTTTATGCATTATCATTAACTGCACTTACAGCTATATTCTTTCGTCCCAATCCCTCAGATCAATTTAATGTCATCTTTTTAGGCTCCTTTATGCCTTTAGTATGGGGGGATGGAATCAGCGCAGTTGTAGGTTCAAAATATGGGAATGACAAACCTTATACTATATTTGGTGGAACAAAAACTTTGCTTGGGAGTTGGGCAGCTGCTTTCGCAACTTTCGGTGCAGTATCCATTAGTTGTTTAATCCTGCAACAATCATTAGTTGTTTCAATCTACATTGGTCTTTTTACTGGATTCATTACAGCTATAATAGAAGCTATTACTCCAAAAGGATTTGACAACCTCGCTGTTCCAGCTGTAAATGCAGGAGCTTTAATTCTTCTATACAAGATTTTTCATTATGATATCTCAGAATTGAATACATTCCTTTCATTAAATGCAATAATTGCTGGTCTCTGTGTTGGTTTATTTCTAGCAGTTTTTGGAATTATCTTCAAAGCTCTGACATGGGATGGAGCTATAGCAGGATTCTATTTGGGTGTTATAATTCTAGGGTTAGGTTCTTGGACATGGGGATCTATGTATATTGCTTTCTTCTTGCTTGGAACTATCTTTACGTTTATTGGGAGACGAAAGAAAAAAACAATTAGTCAAGAATTTGAAAAAGGAGAAACAGCTAGAGATAGCATTCAAGCTTTGGTTAATAGTATAATTCCTGTAATTTTATCATTTCTAATCGTTCTTATAAGAAATCCTATTTTAACAGTAATGGCAGCTGGTGCAATAGCTGTTAGTTTAGCGGACACTTTAGGTACAGAACTAGGTTCTCTTTCTAGGTTTAAACCAAGATTATCTACAAAGCCTTGGATACAGGTTGAACGAGGTACTCCAGGAGCAATTTCAACAGCTGGTGTTTTAGCATCAATACTAGGAGCAGTTATTATTGCAGGGATAGGTCTAGGTGTTGGTCAAATAGACAATTATGTAGTTCTTCCTTCTTCAATTTGGTTATTTATCATTCCAGTTATAATAGGAGGAGTTGCAGGAGCTTATATTGATAGTATATCAGCATGTACCATACAAAAAATGAACAAATGCAGTGTGTGTGGAAAAATTACGGAAAGAAAAGTTCATTGTAATGAGAAAACCGAATATCACTCTGGTAAGAAATGGATGAGAAATGATTTAGTAAACTTATTCAGCATAGTAATTGGATCTTGTATTGCTTTAGTGGCTTTTCTCATTGGAACAATTATTTGAGATAATTGTTATTTATCTGATAAGCATTCAACAGCAGGAAGCATAGCACCTTTCATTACTTCTAAACTTGCACCCCCTCCAGTTGAAATGAATGCTATATCATCTTGAAAACCAAACTTCTCGAAAGCTGCTGCAGAATCTCCTCCACCTATTATTGTATAAGTTTTTTCTTTTATTAAATGTCTAGCAATCTCTTTTGTCCCTTTTTCAAATTCTTCCTTCTCGAATACTCCCATTGGACCATTCCAAATTACTGTTCCAGACTTACTTAATACTTTTTTATACATCTCTGTTGTTTCGAATCCTATATCAACACCTACATGGTTTTCTCGTATTTCTGTTATTGGAACTGTTTCGATATTTGAAGGATATTCTAATTCATCACAAACGATAACATCTCTTGGAAGATAGATTTTAGTATTATAATAATTTGATTCTTCCAAATAATGCTTAACATTATCTAATTGAGATATGTCTTTTACTGATTTTCCAACTGAAAATCCTTTAGCAAGTAGGAAAGTATAAGCCATTCCTCCTCCAATTAAAATTGCGTCAGCTAGACCTAATAAATGTTTGACAACAATTGCTTTGTCTTCAACTTTCTTTCCTCCTAGAAGTACTGTTAGAGGTTTTACTGGTTTCTCGATGCATTGAGTAAGGAACTTTAATTCTTTCTCCATTAAGAAACCAAATCCTTTTTCCTTAAAGTATGAACAAACTCCATATGTTGAAGCATGTTTTCTGTGCGCTGTTGCAAAACCATCATTCACATATATATCAGCTAGGGAAGCCAATTTTCTGGCAAATTCTGGATCGTTTTGTTTCTCTTCTGGATGAAATCGGGGATTTTCTAACACTAGAATTTCCCCTTTTCTGAGCTCAGATACTTGTTTCTCAACTTCTTTTCCTATGCAATCTTCAGCTTTATAGACATTTATGAAAGGTAAATATTCCTTTAATCTTTTATAAACTGGATCCATTTTCAATGATTCTACAATCTTCCCCTCAGGTCTACCAAGGTGAGAAATCAAAATAATTCTGCAGCTCTCATTCAGTAAGTAATGGATTGTTGGAAGAGTGTGCCTTATTCTTCGTGAATCTGTAATATATCCATATTTATCCAGTGGAACATTAAAATCTACTCGAACTAAAACTTTCTTATTTCTTAAATCCAGGTCAGTTATAGATTTTTTTTCTCTGAATTTCAACATAGTGGAGAGATCTCTCTGTAATTCTCTAGTCGTATCTTTTGGTCTAGATATTAGCATTGTTTTCTCACCGAGTTGGTAAATACGTATTGCCAATACGTATCGCAACAACCTATAATACACAAGCCTAATTTAAAGGTTTTTCAAGCGCAATAGAATAATGAATTGAAAAAATGCGTTAAGTATTAGAATTAGTAAAATTCTTGTTCACTATGCATAATGAATCG
>JAEOTG010000244.1 GCA_016839985.1 Candidatus Heimdallarchaeota archaeon
AAAAAGAATTTACTTCATGAAGGAACAGGCAATGTGGGTGTCATTAATACTTTTAGAACCGGGGGAACTTTAGCAGGTTTATTAACTGTGATAGGAGAAATTTCTAAAGCTTTTATACCACTGGTAATATCATTCTTTCTTTTCGAAAAACAATTGGGTGCATCATTCTTTCGTTTTGAGGATAAGCGTTGGATAAGTTTAATGTACTTATTTTTGATTCTTCTAGGAATAAATTTCTCAATTTTTCTAAGATTTAGAGGAGGGCATGGCTCTACAATGACTTTTTTCTCTACTTTAATCTTATCCCCTTTTTCAGCATTAACCCTATTAGGTATAAACACTATCCTTCACTTTTTTTCAAGATATGATTTTAGAATAAAGAGATTATGGACTTTATTTATCCCTGCTATAATTTATGCATTTGAAAGAAGTATAATATATACCTCGTTTGGTGCTGCTACTGCACTTTTGTTCTTAATTCAAAGTGGAGAAAGTAGAGATGATTATGTTAGACACTTCGAAGAATATGAGATGAGTAAGAGAAAAAAACTATCAATAAAATTTCACAAATTATCTTTTTATAAGCGTGTACCTTTTATTGGTAATAAGGCAAATAATCTTGAATTTTTGATATCGCAGAAAGCAAAAGTTCCTACAACTTATGTTTTAGATTGGTATATGTGTTCCAAACTAGTTGATTCAGATATTGAGATAAAGGAAAAAATTATCAAAAAAATACAAAAAAGAATTTCACCAACAAAATCTTATGCAATACGTTCTTCTGCTTCTATAGAGGATGATCCTGAATTCTCATTTGCTGGACAATTCATGACTATACTAAATGTTCAAGGAATTGATAAAATCATAAATGCAATTGAAGATATCTATAATTCAAAGAAAAGTAAAAGTGTGCAGAATTATGTCACTAAATCTAATTTGGAATATGATAATCTCAGAATGGCTGTTATTGTCCAAGAAATGGTTAATCCAGTTTTTTCTGGCGTAAGTTTCGGAAAAAATCCAATTACAGGATTAGATGAAGTCGTAATTGAAGCAGTTGAAGGGAGCGGACAATTATTATTACAGGATGGGATTACACCCTTTCACTGTGTTTATAAATGGGGGGAGATACTTTCAGAATCTAAAGAAAATCCAATCCCAGTTGATATTATTCAAATAATTGCTGAAGAGACATTGAGAATTCAGAAAAAATATCAAAAACCTGTAGATCTTGAATGGGTTTATGATGGAAAAAAAATAAATTGGGTGCAAGTAAGACCTATAACTACATTTACAGAATTGAATATTTATACTAATAAGTTTTCCAAAGAATTTTTACCTGGCATTATCAAACCATTAATTTTTTCCATAAATATTCTTCTCATTAATTCTACTTGGATTGACATACTAACTGAATTAATTGGAAAAAATGATTTAGATCCGTATCGGCTAGCTAAATTATTTTATTATCGAGCATATTTTAATATAGGAAAGCTTGGTCAAATTTTCGAAACAGTAGGTTTTCCTAGAGAGTTGCTGGAAATTCTTGTCCTTTCAGAAGGTGAAAATCAGAAACCTAAGTTCAAAATTACTTTCAAAACGCTTAGACATTTACCTAGGGTTGTAAAATTTTTGATTAATAAGTTATTTTTCTTTGAAAGGAGAATTAAAAGGGACTTAATCTTGTTAATTAATGAATATGAAAAGTATGAAAATGAAAAACTTGATGATAAAACACCAAATAAGCTTCTAATAATTATTAAGGAATTATTTGAACTAAATAGAAAAGTTGCATACTTTAGTCTTATTATTCCTCTTCTTAATTTCTTCTTTAATAATAGACTAACAAGAAAATTAAAGAGATATAATCTTACTATAGAAAGTTTAAACTATCTACTTAATTCTGAGCAGAATCTATCTGATTTCAATCCACATCTTCATTTAAAAGACCTTCATGCTGAATTTAAGAACTTACCAGACAATATAAAAACTGAAATAAGAAAAGGGTCATTTGAGCAATTTCTAGAAATACTTGAAATTGTGGTTTTTAAAAAGAATGTTCTGAATTTTATTGATAAATTTGGCCATCTAAGTGATAGCGGAAACGATTTTTCACTCATACACTGGAGAGAGAAACCCAAATTAATTCTTGAAATGATAATTAATTACACACTCCCAAAAAGCAAGATTGTAGATCCAGA
This sequence comes from Candidatus Heimdallarchaeota archaeon, assembly GCA_016839985.1. Classification (GTDB taxonomy): domain Archaea; phylum Asgardarchaeota; class Heimdallarchaeia; order Heimdallarchaeales; family Heimdallarchaeaceae; genus UBA460. Next base: position 2,202 of record JAEOTG010000244.1, read on the forward strand.
GATTGTACCTATCAGAAAAATAGAAGGAAAAAATTTAGTGAAAAAAGTTAAAAGGTATAGATATTATAAAGAACAAATTAGTTTTGAATATACATGTGGTTACAGTCTTTTTAGATCATATTTCTCTGCCTTAGCAAAACAATTTGTTCAAAAAGGAATATTTCAAGAAGAAAATGATATCTATTATCTAACGTTTGAAGAAATAATTGAAATAATTGAAAAGGATTTATGGAGAGAAAGTAGGCAAGAACAAGTAGACAGAATTAAGAGAGAAATAGAGAAATATAGCGATATTAAAGCACCAGCTACTATTTATGGAGATAATCCACCTCCTATTACTTTAGATACGAAAATATATCATAAATTCATAGGAACACCTTCTTCTCCTGGTTACTATTTGGGTCAAATTACTAAAGTAAAAGGCATTGATGAATTTAACAAAATTCAAGATGGAGATGTTTTAGTTATTCCCTATTCTGATGTTTCTTGGACTCCTATCTTCTCGAAAGCTGGAGCAGTAATATCTGAAGCAGGAGGTATGCTTTCTCACTGTTCTATTATAGCTAGAGAATATAAAATCCCAGCTGTGGTCTCAGTTGACGGAATTTTTCAGCTAAACGATGGTGATACTGTATCTATTGATGGTTATAAAGGAGAAGTGAATTTAGTAAAGAGGATTTCTGAAGACCACTGATTGTGGAAGAACAAGCCATAGAAGAAGAAAAGCTAATATAAACGCTGTTAAGAAATCATTTCTTGATATTTTATTTAAAAGAATCCCAAAAAGAACAATAAAACCTAAAATCATTGAGATTTCAAAGATGCCGATTATAATCCCAATGAAACCAAAGACAAATGCAAGTATAATTACAATTAGGATTAAACTTAGAATAATCCCCATGAATCCAAGCAAATTTATGAAAAATTTCTCTTTATCTTTGGATATCATTTTTAATTGTTTTATGCTTATATAGAAACCAATTGAACTGAAAGGAGTGAGAATGACTAGCCAAGGGATTTTCCTAATAGGAAAGAAGAACCATAATCCTGTATGAGTAAAAAAACTGATAAAAATAAGAATGACCAGAAAAAAACTTAAAATTAGTCCAAGATTCTTGAAATCTATTTTATTAGGTTTTTTAAAAATTGTATCTATTTGCCATTCTCCTTTAATCCCAATCATTTTACCTTTCCAGTAGAATAATAACTCTGTTATTCCAAGTCCAAAGAATAAACCAGTGTAGCTTATCGCTAATAAAGGTAAATCCATTCCTAAAACAAGAAATAACATAGAGATTAAAATCATGATAGGAATAGACAAGAAAAATGTGATTGTCTTAGCTAGGAAAAACTTGTTTGCTTTTTGAATCTCAAAATTAAAACTATCCCTAGGTTTCTGATTTTCAAGTTTCCTGTTATTAAGCAGACTGCTACTTGAGATAAAAAAGGTATAAAACCCAATTATTATCATTAACCAACTTATATTTCTCCATTTAGTTACTGATATATAATTAACTTCTTCCAGATCCAGACCAAAAAAATTTGCAGCTCTTTCTATTGCAGTCTGAATTATCTTAGAAGAATAAATCTCATAATTGTGAAAAACTCTTTCGAATAAGATTAATTCTCTAGATAGGTTGTTAGTACCCATATAATAAGATCCAACACTGGAATAACTATCATTAATCAATTTCTCATATAAGAGAAGAGCTCCTTTAGGGGGAAGAACATCATCCCAAATCCCAGTAAGTATAGTGATATTTGTTTTTGGATTATTTGTTCCAAGATTGATTATCCAATCTAATTCAAGATCAAAAACACCTGTAAAAACATCTACTTTGTTTTCAACATCTAAATTGATCTGAGCGCCTATTAGTATTAAACCAGCAACAGCTAAAGAATCAAAAGTTTGTTCTTGAAGAGCAATTCTTGCCCCATAACTCTGACCAATTAATACAATCTGAGAATCATTTAAACCAGCAAGTGATTTAAATACCTCTTTAACTTGCTGTATCTGCTGAGCTTGTATATCTGTTGCAGTGTTATTAAAATCTATAAACCCAGAACTTCTTCCATGTCCAGAATAGTCAAAAGTTAAAACATGAAAACCTTGAAGATTGAATTCCATTACAATACTTTTTATAGAAATCTGGTCACTGCTAAAACCTTGCATTACCATAACTCCGAAAGGAATAGAACCTGAATAATACGTGCATACAATAGTATCTTGACGTTTTTCATCAATTATTTCGAAGATTTCCTTATCACTGATTTTAACTTCAAAGGACAATAATAAAGCAAAAAATGAGAGTATCAATAATATACTAACAACCAAGAAAATTAGGTTGATAACTCGTCGTTTATTTTTCATACTAAAGCTATATATTCAATAATTTACATATAACTTTTTACTATTTTTTGTAAATACTTAGAATGATTATAGATTAGAAGTATTATTTCTTCCATAACTTAATTATAGAAAGGCTTTCTGCTAAGAAAGAAAAATCTGCTTTATTAACATCATCTTTGTTTTTTTTCCAACCAAAGACAAATCTAGACATTAATGGATTATTGGTCACATACCATTTGAAAACTTCAATGATTACTTCTTTTTCTTTGATTATCTCAAATTTAACATGATATTTTTTAAAACCTTTTTTCATATAAACTTCATCAGGATTTGCTATCATATTTCTAAACCAATCTGCTTTCTTTCCTCTACCAACAAAGATATGAATAACTCCAGCAATTATGTGATGTCCTAAAGGTGTGATTCTTTCTAAACCACTCTTTCTACCCTTTGTATAAAGTAATATCATAAATTTATTAAAACCAAACAGTGGAATTAAACCCATTTTATAGAGAGGTCTAATCAGATATTTATTCATGAATTTGAAACGATTGATAATCTTTTTTTGCTTCTTCTTTTCTGCTAAAAGAAAGTTGTATTCAAACGATCCTTTTCTTGGAAGAAGAATACTCTCTTTATGTTCTTTCAAATGAGACACCTTAATTTACAGTCACTTCATTCATAAATCTGCAGCTACAGGTATTATTTCATCCTTAAATACTTTTAACGGTTCTTGACTTGCTAATGGATCACGCATATTAAATAAAGCATGGTCAATTCCCATTTTTGCTTGCATCTTTAGGTTTTCAATGATGTCTTCTACAGTTTTTAGGTTTTTTACACCCATTTGAGTCTTATCACTTATATCTGGTTGATCTAAGAATACACTTCCCAATGATGTTTTTTCTATTTCTTCATAAGGACGATTTTCATTCTCACAATGTTTCTTCAAGACTTTGATTGCTTCTTCCACTGCATTCATTCCTCTACCAATGAAAAGATTACATGCATCTGCATATTTTGCAACTAATCTAAGTGTCTTATTTGGTCCCATTCCACCTATTAATATTGGTGGATATTTATGAATTGGTTGAGGATGACACATTGTTTCTTTCAAGTGGTAATGTTTACCTTTGAATTCCTCTCCATTCTTTTCTGACCACATTAATTTTGTTATCTGTAATGCTTCTTCCAGCATTTCAAAACGTACTGTCCAATCATAGAAGGGGATTCCTAAACCTATAGATTCTCTTTCAAACCATCCTGCTCCTATTCCGAGATAAGCTCTCCCTTTTGAAAGAATGTCTAATGAAGTAACTGTTTTTACTAGCATTCCTGGATGACGATAAATATTTCCAGTGACCATTGTGCCTAGCTTAACATTCTTTGTTAATGCTGCTATATAGTTTAAGACTGAATATCCTTCGTACATATCTTCCTCAGCTGGACCCAAAAGCCAACTTTCTTCACTTCCTATTTGGAAGAAATGATCCATTACCCAAAGACTGTCAAAACCCGCTTTATCTACTTGAGTACTGATTTCTTTGATATCTTCTGCGAATGCTTCTTTTCCTCCTGGAAAAGTAAAATTAGGAATTTGTAATCCGATTTTCATGTGAATATTTGATTTGAAAATCTAATTAAATCTTAGCTTCTACCAAATGCTAAGCTTTTCGTTAGTTTACTCTTTGTTTCAGGTATTTATTTAATTGGTCTAGTTCTATTTGAGCTTCTATGGATTCCCTATAAAACTTGAAACCTAATCTATCATTTATTGATAGCATTGGTGCATTGGTAGTAGCATTTTCGGTTCGAACAACTTTCACTTCAGGAAAACATTCCTTTATTTCTAGAAGCATTGCTGCTTTCAACTATTTCCATAATCCTCGTTGATCAAGGTTATGATAGGAAAAAATATGATGTAACCCCTGTTGTTTCACCTTTTATGACTCGTGTTTTGGAATTCATTATTACAACTAGTCTGATTCTAAGCATCTTCGTCATTTTACTAGTCTTAAATAGATTTAGAAGAAAAAAAAGAAATAATCTATACTAGCTCTTTGAGCTAGTTTTTTTTCTCTAATTAGCATCTTACTTCTAATATGGAAACTCAGGATGAATCTTGTCTTCAATTCTCATCTGAAATACTCTTTTATTTTTAATATCCATTTTCTGCAAATGAAATCTATCATGAATTTTTTCAAATTTCACTATTGCTTTAGGATAGATTTTTATTAAAACCATTTCTGGAATCTTTGAGAAAATATCTACGTACATTTCTGAGAATTTTTTGTAAAACAAATCTAAATGTACTATATTTTTCTTATCTAATGGTTTCCCCAGTATTTCAGCTTCACCCTCATATTGAACTTTATGTAATGTCAGTGATACTTTTGGATTCTCCTTTATTTGTTCTACTTTTTTATTATGTTCCCAAGACCAGAAATATATCTCTAAACCATCATTAGCAAAGGAAATAGTTCTTGAGGTTACACGATCTTTACTTGAAGTTGCTAAAACAATCTCTTGGTTTTCATCAAAGAATTGGATAATTTCATCTCTGAATATCTCATAATCTAATTCCTTTCTCATCTCTAGGATTGCTTTCTCAGAATCTAAATCGTTCTGACTCATTGTATCACTCTAGATATAATTTGACTGTGTTAGATATTAATACTATTCTACTAGATTTATTTTTTTGACGTTTAAACAGCATGCAAAACCAAGAAAAATAATCTTAAACTAATTTCCTTTCTCTAATAGTTTAAACTGCATTAGAATGGTTATAGCATCGTTCTAAAAAAAGCGTACTAAATCAATTTTTTCAGTTTTTAGTCACAACTTGTGACCACAATGTGTGAGCAAGTTATTTTTAAAGGGTGAACTATGTTCGGTTAGGTGAAAAAATTGGCAGAAAAAATTAAACAAGAAAAACCAGAAAATCAAAATGAATGGATTTACAATCATGAAATAAGAAAGGTTGATAAAAAGAACGTTGCTTTCTACCATGGACATACCGTTATCTACTAACCTTTCTAATTCTGTTTTCTTTATATAATTTCTATTGCTTTTTACTTAATGAAATGACGTAACTATGTACTTTCTTACCCACTCTTTCTGCAGCTGGTGGGTCATAATTTGAGAGTACGATAACTGTATATTCAATAGGTTTGTAGATTGCATAATGAGAATTAATTCCAGGTGCTCCTCCATTATGACCGTATCTTTTTATCTCATTAAAAGAATGTTCACCAATTCCATAACCATATAGAATATCACTATTTCCTGGTTCCACTTGCACTTTTCCAGTAGTAACATTTTTTGTAAACTCTTCGTTCAAAATTTTATATGAAAATAATGCTTTACTAAAACGAAGAAGGTCGTTCGCTGTGGAATAACCACCACCAGCAGCACTACCTCTGTTGCGAACTACTTGAATGTTGGAAACCCAGGTATCTGACTTTTTCATACTTCCTGAAGTGAATTTTGTGTATCCTTGAGCCATATTAGGTACAGTTTCATCAATTCGATAACTATCTGAATCACACATACCAGCTGGTAAAAAGACTTCTTCTCTCACATAATCATAATATGATCTACCACTTACTTTCTCTATTATCGCACCAAGAACTTCAAAACCTGAATTGCTATATTGGAATCTTTCTCCAGGATTGAATGCAAGTTTTTCTTTTTCTATGAGTTTCAAGAAATCCATAATCTCTGTGTATTTATCCTTGTTTTTCATGTATTCTTCATTGAAGAAGTTCCCAAGACCTGAAGAATGAGTTAATAAGTGATGAACCTTAACTTTATCTGATTGATCAATATTAAACTCAGGAAGGAATTTTGAAACAGTATCCTCAAATGAGAGTTTCTCTTCTTGGACTAATTTTGCAATAGCAACGCTTGTGAATATTTTATTCATTGAACCAAGATTAAATTTCGTATCTAAATCATTAGGAGTTTTAAGAGATTTGTCTGCATATCCTTCACACTTATGATAGAGAATTTTTCCTTTTTTTGCAATTACTAGGACACCTGAAAATAGATTTTTCTCAACCAATTTCCTAATATCTTCCTCAATCGCTTCTATCATTTCTTCTTCTGATTCAATCTTCGCTAGGAACTCTTTTGGTGTATCAGCTGGTCTTCGTCCCATCATTTTAATATACACTGGGTCGGTTTCTGTTAAAAATAAGACACTTCTAATCCAATCATCATTTTCCTTATCGTATAGAGTTGCAGAAATCACATCAGGTTCTTCAAAAACTATCTTGTAAATATCTAGTTCACCTGATAACTGATGCATTTGCTTAATGCTAAGAAATAAGTCATGAATTCCTTTCTTTTCTACTCTTTCAGGATTCCAGTTTTTTTTAATAAAATCTCTAATGATATCATCTTCCCCCAAGTTAACTATTTTAACAAAATCTTCCATTAATTTCTCGGCTTCTTCTTTATCAATCATCATTCATCACAAACTAACTTTTTATTTTAAACATTTATATCACATCATGATTTGTTTCAGTAATCCGTTAGATTAATAAGTATAGAAGAGAAATTTACACGATTTACTTGCTCGAAATAATTGGTCAAATCATTATATTCTCATTTACTTTTTCTTCTTTAGCAGTCATTATTCTAGTTATTATCCTGCCAATAAGGATTAATACTTATTTTAAAACTGATAAAAAAGAGGAACACAAAAAATACTTGTTAAAATTGGGTTTGATTACACTTTCTTCAGTAGCTGTTCTTGTTTTTACTTCATGTTTATTGTTTATTACAGAATGGTTTTAGTCCATTTTTTTATTTTGCTGTTCTTGGTCACCTATTGGTCACTTTTTCTCACCAGCTTCAAAATGAGTGACCAGATAAGGTATACATAAGTGAAAAAAAATGGCAGAAAAAATCAAACAAGAAAAAACAGAAAACCAAAACGAATGGATCTATAATCATGAAGTAAGAAAGGTTGAGAAAAAGAACATTGGATCCTATAACGGCCATACCTTTATCTACTAACCTTTCAAAATTTTTCTAATTTTATGGATATAAGTAGTTTTATATCTCATATTGAGAATATTACCTTTGAGGATTTTTATGAAAAGAAAAGCTTTAAAATTCACTTCTTTCAAGAATGAAGATCAAGCAAGAAAATATTCTTACAAAACTGCGAAACAACTTGAAAGAATAAGTAAAAGCTTTGTTTCAGTTATCAAAAGTATGGGTATATCTTCTGGTAGAGTTCTAGATATTGGCACAGGTTCAGGAACTTTAGCTATAGGTTTGTGCAAGGAGTTTCCTGATATCAATGTTATCGGAATAGATATCTCTGATTTGATTCTACCTTTTGCTAGAGAAAATGCTGAAAAAAGCAATTTAACATCAAGAATTACTTTTGTCGAAGGTAATGCAGAAAATATGCCTTTTGAGGATAAAACTTTCGATTTAGTAGTTAGTAGCAATACGCTTCATTTAATAGATAATCCTGTAAAAATGTTTAATGAAATTAATAGAGTACTAAAAAATGGTGGAAAGTTCTTCATTAGTGATTTTAGGAGAAATTTCTTTTGTCTAATTTCAGGGCACATTAGAGCTTCTTATACTTCTAAAGAAATAAAGAAAGTCTTAGAGGATTCAAAACTAGGAAATTGGATGGTTAAGGATTACTTCTTTTGGATTAGTATTCTATCTCCGTAGGTTTGAGTTTTAGATTTGGTTTTTCAAAAATCTTCAATTTTTCCTAAATTTCGTTCCTGGTATCCATTTTGGCACTTCTTTTTTATAATCTTCATATTCTTTTCCAAATTGCTTCAAAAGTAACTTCTCTTCATAAGTTGCAATATATTCATAGAACATGACTATTATTACCCAGAAACCTAATGAAATCAAGGACATTGTTAATAGAATCCATCCTACATAAACAAGAATTGAACCTAGATAAATTGGGTGACGAGAATATGCAAATACACCAGTTTTTATTATTTCAGGAGGATCCCTTACTTCCTTAAAGACTTGTTTTAATCCTTTATAAGCGAAAAATCCTGCTACTAAGAACAATACGACAGCTATTGGAGCTCTAATGTACATATATACATAATCTGCTAAGAATGTAGAGAATCTGAAATAGAAAGAATCGAAACCCCAGATAAACAAGAAAGTAATTAGAAAGAATAATTGCCCCAAATCTGAAATTTTATGCTCACCAGCTATATCCTCACGTTCTTCATAAGCACTTCTTTTGTATCCTTTTAGTTCTTCATCTTGTTTATTCATCGAAGAATTAAGCAGATTGAAGTATTTATTATTATTTAAATCAAGAGAAAAAAAAGGTAACAAGTAGAATCTAGCAAAATAGCGTTATTTTTTCATTTTTCAGAAAAATTCTTCAACTACATTGTATACTATTATTCTCAATAAGATATGAGGAAGCACAAGATGTACAAACTCAAAGTTAGTGTAACAAGTATGCTTGGGAAATGTCCAAATCACGAAATTGGAGATTATTTCATAATAGAGAATGATGTTTTATTTGTTCCAGATGGAGAGAAAGTCTGCATTTGGTCGTTATCCACTTTACTTCCCTTTTTATCTGGTATCCAACGAAAACATGATGAAGAGTCTGATTGGTTGTCTGATACAAAATATATTGAATGTCCTGATCCTGAGGTTAAACTTATTTGGGAAATTGAGAAAATCGATGTTTGATATTTGTAAAGTATTTTTGTTAAAGAATTAGTTTTATTTATCCTCTTTACTAATTGTTAATCATATGAATTCAACCAAGAAATCAGAAAAAGAATGGAAAGAAGAATTATCAGACGAACAATATAGAGTTCTTCGATTGAAAGGTACTGAACCAGCATTTTCAGGTAAGTTTTGGAATCACAATGAAAAAGGTTCGTACAAATGTGCAGGTTGTGGAACTCTTCTCTTCACTTCAGATACAAAGTTTGATTCCAGATGTGGTTGGCCTAGTTTTCATTCTCCAGAAAAGGAAGATAGCATTGATGAGCAGCAAGACATGACACATGGCATGATTAGAACAGAGGTTCTTTGTAAAAACTGTGGTGGTCATCTTGGGCATGTTTTTGATGATGGACCTAAGCCTACTGGTCTTAGATATTGTATTAATTCAATTTCATTAGAGTTTGAGAAAAAAAATAATAAAAATAAAAAAAGTAAAACTGACTGAGCCAGGAAGTAAATTTGTTTTCTTTACTTAGGATCTTCTTGGTTTTACTTTTTGATAACAAATTTTGCAATATACTGGTCGATTTCCATCAGGTCTAAAAGGTACTTGAGTCTCTGCTTCACACATGGAACATATGGTTTTATAGAGTCTATTGGTTCTTCTTTTATCGTTTCTATTAGTGTATTTTTCACTTTTGTACTTATCATAAGGTCGTCTATCTTGTTCTCTATAAGACGATTTATTATAACTACTTCCATTGAATTTAGAGCTATAATCTCTATTTGAATCACGTGTTGTCATAACTGTCACCTTTCTGTTTATTTCTTTTTAGTAGTAGTTTTAGTTTTTTGACCTGTTTTGGTTTTTTGACCTGTTGTAGGTTTTTTCTTTTTAGGAACTGGCTTTTTCTTTGACTTAGACATTTTTTGTCCCTCAATATTCTTCTTCCTGGTCCTCATACCAGTCTTCTTCTTCGTACCAGTCTTCTTCCTGGTCTTCTTCGACCCATTCATCATCAATGGGTTGTTTCTTTTCCCTAGGATCCATTATGTTCTTATCTCCGGGTGTATATTTGCTTTATCTCCTCAACCCCAAGTGTAAAGTAACATCTTCAAGATGAGATGATTAGGCAAAAAATGGATTTTGAATCTGAGATATAAAGCTTTCTATGATTCTAATTTTATAAAAAAAATCGATAGAATTTCTAACAAAAAACTACTCTAAAAAAAAGTCTTTCTTTTTTGATTTTTTTAACTAAAAATGAAAAGTTTATATTAAAAAGATGAGATATTAAATACTAGTGGAAAAAATTGAAATTTCAGCTAAATCCGAAGAAAGAATGGGGTTTTTTTATTAATCCTAACAATTTTCAAATTGGTGAATTGAAAGGAGAAATTCCTAATGGTTATTTCATAATTCTTCGAATAAGAAGTTTTGAAGACTCAATAGGAAAGACTGTAATCAGAAATCATTATGGATTAGTATCTAAAGATCAAATGAATTATTTATCGAAGAAGCAATTATCTTCGAGATTATCAGAGAGCTGTGCAAAGTTTATTCTAAAAAACAATAAACTTCCACCTAAAGTTTCTATTGAAAAAAAACCAAAAGAAAAGAAATCAATAGAATTAGCTTTTAGCTTTAGTCAATATGACATATTTCATCTTAAGATAACAGAGGAAATGCTTAATGGAAAAAATCCTAAAAACACATTAGAACATATTATCGAATCTTCCAGTAGAAATTTATATGAAATAGAAAAGGAAAAAATTTGGAAAATTGAATATGCTCCAAATGGTAGATCATTATGTAAGAAATGCAAAAGACAAATAAAGGAGAGAGAGATTAGATTAGGAGAACCAATTTACAGTGACGAGCATTTATCTTTTCAATGGAATCATCTGAACTGCATAAATTTATCCAAATTAAAAAGAAGCATGGTTACTGGATTGGATAATTTGGAAGAAGCAGATAAGAAGAGAATTGAAAAGAAACTTAAATAAATATTTAAACAATTGCTTTAAATTTCTGATAAATTGAATTGATTGTTTGTATAAGTCTCGAACAAAGTTTTTATCTTGTGTTTTTTATCTTTAATATATGCAAGCATCTAGAAGCACTAAACGTTCTTCTAAAAAAACTTCAAGAAAAACAAGTTTTTTCTTATTTAAGGGAAAAATCAAACAACTACTAATAGCAGTCCTAATTCTTGTTTTAGTCTGGATAATAGGTTTAGTTGTCTTTTATATTATTGAGGTAGACAAAAGTTTCTCAAATATATTTTTGACTTCTTTATTATTAAGAGAAGGAACTGAAACTGTTTTTTATTCCATTTATAGATTTCTTTTTCCTCTTTTGTTTGAACTTCTAATACTAAGTATTATTGTTACATTCTTATTTGAATATTATAGTTTTAATCCCGTAAATCGTGCAAGGAATCTAGCTAAACGTCAGTCCAATCATACTATTGTATTAGGTTATAACCATCTTGGAGAAAGAATTGTAGAGTTTTTACGGGAACATAAACAACCTTATGTTTTAGTCGAACAAGAAATTAGTTTGGTTGAAGAATTAATCAGTTTAGGACAGCCTTTAGTTGTGGGAGATTACACAAGTGATAACATAATAGAACTGGCAGGGATTAAGAAATGCAAAGAAGTTTTTTGTGTTTCAAGTAATCTACGTAGCTCACTAATTGCTGCTGAGAAAGCTAGAGAACTTAATGAAGACTGTAAATTGTTTATGAGGATGTTTGATGAACATTTCAGAGAATATCTGGAAGAAGAACCATGGGATGCTTATACTTTTTCAACCTCAGGTTGGATTATGGAGTCAATTCGAGAGTGGACAGAGGGCATTAATGAATCTGTTGTAATTTTAGGGAATGATTCTACTGTCATTAGGATAATACAATATATTGGACAGGAATTGAAGAAGAAAGTTCACGTTATAGATCCTACAATAGATCCTAATTTATTTGATTTCGAAAATATACATGTTTACAATGAAGAAATCAGATATCTAGAAAATATTGAAGATTATTGTGATCTGAAAAAAGTTTCACAAATGTATATCTGTTGGAATGAAGAAGAACTGTTTTCTGATGCAATAATACTAACAAAAGCTTTGAAACAAAAACATCCTCATATTACTGTTTATGTTCGAATGTTTGATGAGGAATTAGCAAGAATTGCTGCTATTTTAGATGCTATACCTTTTTCCACTTCAGCTTATGCTTTTGAGATGTTACAAAAAGAAGTAGACAAGAATTCAGGAATATATCTTGAAAAAGAATAAAAAACTTGAATTCATTGCAACTACCCTCAAAGTTTAAAAATTCAAAAATATAGAGTATTTAGAATGACATCAAAATCTACAGAAAAAACAGGAAAAGGATTCAAATTTGCTTTAATCTTATTTGGTGTATTGGAAGTTGGGGGAGTAATAGCAGGACTTGTATTTATTTTTATGTCTTTTGCTGGTATTGGAGATGGTGGTGGTGTCGATTTAGATATGATGTGGATTGGCAATTACATCTTATTTGGTGCAGCAGGCGCACTTCCCTTATTGGGAATGCCTATATTGTTTGCATTTGTGAGTTCTAGAAGAAAAACCATTGCATCTGCAGTTACTAATATGAGAAAAAATTTAGTTGGTCCTTTTGCCCCAAATTACACCTCATCAGGTACTAAAAAACCAAGATTTTGTGAATATTGTGGATTTGAAGTAAGAACTGGAGAAAGGGAATGTCCTGAATGTGGGGGACCAATTAGAACACTTAAAGGATACTAAACAATTTCATCTTTTTTATTTTCCATTATTTAGAAATATTAATCCAAAACAAAGGAATTACCATGTTCATGTTTCAATTGCGTGAAACATTTTAAATATAAGCAGAAGAATCATTCGTTTAATTTCAACTAAATATAATCAAACCTCTATATTTAGTGTAAAGTTTGGTGGATAGATATGTCTAAATTCTTCAAGAAATGTAATCGTTATTATCGTTTTGGAGAACCTACTATTGCTAAAGCTGCAGGTTATTATCCTTATTTCCATATCATTAGTGGAGAGCAAAATCCTGTTGTTATAATGGATGATAACAAAGAAACCATTATGTGTGGTAGTAATAATTACCTTGGCATGACTTCTCATCCTAAAGTAAAGAAAGCAGCACAAGAAGCAATTGATGAATATGGTGTTGGTTCAACAGGTTCAAGATTACTCAATGGTACAATGGAAATTCATTTGGAATTAGAAGAAAGATTGGCTAAATTTGTTGGCACTGAAGATTGTGTTGTATATTCTACTGGTATGCAAGCAAATCTTGGAACATTGTCAGCTCTGCTTTCAGAAGAAGATGAATGGATTGTCTCCGATCAATGTAACCATGCTTCAATTATTGATGGAATTAGATTAGGTAAGAATAATCCAGAAAATAAGAAAATCTACAAACACAATGACATGGAAGATTTTGAAAAATGTATTAAAGAGGTTCCAAAGGGGAAAGCTCTGATTGTTACTGATGGGGTTTTCTCAATGGAAGGAGCTATTGCTAAACTAGATACAATTGTAGATTTGGCTGAGGAGAGAGAAGCGGGAGTTTATGTTGATGATGCCCATGCTGTAGGAGTTATCGGACCTTATGGTAGAGGAACTGCAACTCATTTTGACCTTCTTGATAGAGTAGACGTAACCATGGGTACTTTTTCTAAGACATTTGCAACGGTCGGCGGATATATAGCAGCTAATAAGAAAATCTGCAATTGGTTACGTCATAAAGCTAGAGCTTTTATTTTCTCAGCAAGTCCACCTCCCGCTACTTGTGCTACAGTAATAGCTATTTTAGATTTAATTGAAAATGATGAATCTTATAAAAACAGATTATGTGCGATAGGAGATAAAATGAGAAAAGGTTTATCAGATATGGGGTATGATACAGGTCCTTCTGAAACACCTATTGTTCCATTGATAATTGGAGGTGTTAAGAAAACCATAAATTTATTCATGGATCTATATAATCATAAACCAGTAGGAATATTCACTAATCCAGTGATGGCTCCTGCAACTCAAGAAGGAAGAGAGTTGGTTCGAACTTCATATATGGCAACTATGACAGATGAAGTACTTGATCAAGCATTAGAAATTTTTGAAAAAGTT
>JAEOTG010000245.1 GCA_016839985.1 Candidatus Heimdallarchaeota archaeon
CAATAGCAGAAACTTATACGTACCAAATAGAAAATGGTTCACAAATATACTCTTATGTGATAGGAGAAACATTAATGGTTGACTTTTACAACCAAAGCTTATCACTCAACAAATATGAAAATTCGTCATTTGTTGAAGAACAAAACGAAATCAGTTACTTCTCAAATACTTCTCTATCTTCTAGTTACATTAATGAATTACGTAATTTGGAAATAGATTTTCAAGAAATCTTTCTTTGTAAACTCAAAATAGAAGAAATGCCATATATTGAAGTTAGTACATATGGATATAACTTAATTGGAGATAATCGTAGTTTTTACGCTACTATTGTAGGTTATAGTGAAGATTTCTTACCTGAGGATTTGTTCATGTGGGGAGAACACCCAAAACCAGGAAGAAATGAAGTATTGATAGGGGATACATTAGATCATGAAATTTTCGACAATAGTTCAGTAGAGAAAATCAGACTAAAAGAGGAATCAACCAAATTCGAAATTAGTGGAGTAATAAAAGACGAATTAGCAGCAGGTTTTACAGTTTATATTCCATTAAACAAGTTGATTCAAGAAGGTATAACTTCTAATCCGAATCTTATAATGTTTGGAGATATCAACTCAACAATATATGATGAAATAAGCAGTATTTCAAGTAGCTATGGATATGAATTAGGAAATATTTCAGAGATTATTAACAAAAAGAAAACAGAATATGTTGAGTTCTCCTTCATGTATGGTTCTCTTGGTGGAGGATTGTTCATCGTTTTTTCATTTCAAATTGTTGTTTTCTGTTTCCTATACTTTCTGAATTATAGGAAAGATTACGAGTTATTATATAAATTAGGAGTAGCAAAAAGAAAAATCTACAGAATAAATACAGCTTCTACATTTATGCATATAATACCTGGAATGCTAACAGGAATATATTTTGGATCAGTTCTAGCCAGATATTTCCTTGTACCAGCTGCTAGATTATCTTTATATGGCTTTATCATAGGAGCAGGAATATTATTCTATATCTTATTAACAATATTGGGATCAATAGTAGGTGGAAGAAGAGGATTAAAGAGTATAGTTTAGCTATTTTACGTAAAAAAATCTCATAATTTTGATGCTTCTTTTCTCTAAGTATTTTGATTTAAATCTAATTTTAAGAGTAATACAGAATCTAAAGATAGATCATTATTACAAACTGTCTAGCTTGCAAATTTTGTTATTTTCTTGTAAATTGACATTTTTTTATTTTTGAGGTTTAAGTATCCTTCTTCTACAATAATATAAACAGTTCAAGAGTGATGCAAGATGAAATACAAACATGATCCAGGAGATGGAGACGAAGATATTCTCCCCCCGGCTGGTTTCCAAACTAGCCTTATCATTTTTTTTATTTTCAGTATTTCCCTTCTTTCTAAATCATTTTACAGGAACAAAATCTCTATCTATAATCTTTTTAATATGATCTTCAGGAATTCCTTTGCTTCGTAAACCATTTACAAAAACATTCAAGCAATCTTTACAATAGACCTTTTTAGTTTCTGTATTGTAAGCAAGGGGAGAAAGGAATTTACTTTTTTGGCAAAAAGTGCATTCAACTTTAATTCCTGCAGCAAATCTGGCAGAACAATCTTCACAGTAAACAGAACTCCCAGTTATTGGTCTTCCACATTTGGCACAAAACTTTACACGAGTAACCATGTTGTTCGAATCTTTGAGATTGGTTTTAATTTTAAATTTATGGATAGTTAAAAATAAAATGACAAGTTGACACACTCCCCTTTGCTTCAAGTGGAGATGTTGTATGTATTGTTGTACTATTTGGATATAGTTTAAGGTAAGTTGTACATAGTCCCCCAATTAATACAAAAGTTTAATTATATAAATGTTTCTATGAAACAATAGACAAACTTATATTCAATTAAATAAATTTCGAGTGGAAAGAATGGGGTGGGGATCCCCCACTGAAACAAAAATACGAAATAAATGAAAAATATAATAATACTTACACTTATTAAAGTACAAAACTAGTCTAACATGATATCTATCTTTAAATAGAATCTTCATGGTAATTTAATTAGCAGAAAGTGATTTTAATGCCAAAAGAGATTACAATTAAGCTTCCTGATGGAACCATAATAAGGATACCTTCAGGTGACACAGAAAGCCTAAAAACAACACTTGCACTAGTTACTGGAAAAGATGTAGGATTGGGTGGAGAAGGAGAAAAAGAGATACAAAAAATTACATCTATACATGAACTAATTGCGGCATCAAAGATAGAACGTGTAGCGAGTATCATAAGAAATCATTATCCTGAAGGGGATTGGTTTACCTCAAATGAAGTATGTGAGCTGTATGAGATAATATTTAGAGAGGGAATAAAAATGAGCACTGTAAGCACATACTTATCAAGACTAGCAGATGAGAATTTACTTAACAGGAAAGGAAGCATATCCCAAAGATTATATTCAATAACAAAGAAATTAATAGAGATATTCGGAGAACTTAAAGTCTTGGAAATACCTCCTGATCTTTTAAGTTAGCCCAGTTAAGCGGCTGTTTTTTATTTTTAAAAATCTTACCACAAGAATTATTTTAACGTGGTAAGATAATAGATAAATTCTGTGGTTGGTGTCTTACCACGCGTAGAGTATTGTTCCATGTGGTAAGATACTTATAACAGTCTTACCACAAATTCAGTTTTTATGTGGTAAGAAATCAAAACAACACTTTGGTTCTCTTCTACAAAATTAAAAAAATCCCCCTTCCCATTAATAACTACTAAATTTCTGTAAAGGAATCAACTGTATTTTTATCTAGTCTTTTTACTAGTTCTAAAATCAGTTTAATAGCATTATTTACATCTTTTAGATCTATTATTCCATTGTGTGCATGTATATGCCTAGTTGGTATACCTATCACAATGCTGGGACATCCCATATCTGCTAGGTGAATAACTCCTGCATCTGTACCCCCACCTTTAACTAAAGATAGTTGATGAGGTATTTTTAGTTCTTCAGCAGTTTTTATCACAAAATCTCTAAATCTTGGATTTGGTATCATTGATCTGTCATATGTACAAATTGAAGGTCCTTTTCCTAGTTTTGAGGGAGCTTCTGTTGATTTTACTCCTGGAATATCTCCTGCAATATCAACTTCTAAAGCTATTCCAATATCTGGTTTAATCATTTGGGCAGCAGTTTTTGCACCTCTTCGCCCTACTTCTTCTTGAACTGTTGATGCACCATAAATGATATTTGGATGTTCTATATTTTCTTCTTTGATTTTTCGTATTAATCCTGCTGTTACAACTGATCCTAACCTGTCATCAAATGCCTTCCCAACCGCTAGTTTTACAACTTCTTTTTCCTCAATAGAATCTTTTTCCTTATTTATTCTTGGTCTTTCCCAGATTTCAAAAGTTGCATCTGGCATTACTGGATCACCAACACGTATTCCCATTTCTTCTACTTCTACTTTACTTGTACAACCTATATCAATGAACATCTTATCTTTAACAACAACTTTTTTCCTTTCTTCAGGATCTAAAATATGTGGTGGTTTAGCTCCTATTACACCTGGAATCATCTTACCTTCTACTGTTCTTATAATCACTCTTTGTGAAAGTAATGTCTGATCCCACCATCCACCTAATTGATGAAATTTAAGAAAACCATCTTTTGTAATCGCAGAAATTTGAAAACCTATTTCATCGATGTGACCTGCAATCATTATTTTTGGTCCCTGTTCAATTCCTTTTGATGTGAAAATCAATGTACCTGTTCTATCTTGGAGAATTTCATCTGAAAATTTCTCCACATATTTTTTCATTATCTTTTGAACTTCCCATTCAAATCCTGAAGGGCCAAATTCATTTGATAATTCTTCTAGTAACTCAATATCGAAATCTACCAATCATATCACCTTATTTCTAATTTCACAATATTATTTTTACATAACTATTTTGAAAGATTAACAGTTGTTATTTAACTATTGCTTTATTTATAAAAAAACAATATAAAAACTACAATTCTTATTTTTTGATTAATACAAAATAACATTTTAGGATTATTTTTCATATCTTGAACCAAAATTTCGAGTGTATTTGTGAAGCGTTCTAATGGAAATCTCTTAATTCTTAAGTCTTTTATTGTTTATGGTCTTTAGAACGTATTCACACCTTGTGAACAAGCCAGGACGCATAATTCTTCAGTTTTCCAGTGGAAACAAAGGGGTGACAATTGTTTGTTCACAAATAAAAATATTCAAAAAAAAGTCAAATACACAAAGTTGAGATTTTTGTCGAAATAATATATCTGTTCACAGATTTTTAAAAATGCAGTGAACGGTTAGAGCACAATTATTCACAAAGAATTTTTGTCGTTAGCAATATGTAATTAAAAGCTCTAAAAATAGATTTAGTAGCTATGTGAACTAATGTATTAACTGTGTATGCTGTATTTATTCGGTATTACACTAGAATTGTGAAAATGTATTACTAGACTGAAGTTTGTGGCAAAAATCATAATTCATTTAATCTAGATATTAGATTTTTGATTTTTTCTTCTCTTTTTTCAAGTTCTTTTATTGTTCTTCCAACTTCCACTCTCTCTTTAATAGAACCGGGTATTTTCTTTCCTAGATATTTTTTATATTTATAATCAGGTTCTAATCTAAGATAATAATATGGTCCATGACCAAATTTTTCACCTTTTGTGCACTTACAATTCTTTTTACCACATTTGACATATTTTGAAGTTATGAAACCAAAGATAGGATCCCTACTCATTAGTATGATTCTTTGATGTTCTATGGCTTCTATAGCGTTTGATAAATTAATTTTAAAATCATTTATTTTATTAACTTCCATTTTCAGTCAGATATATATATGTCTTTTACAAAAAAATTATTAGATATTACTCTGATATTCTGTGGATTATATTGAATTATTTATTCGACATAAATCCTCTAACTATATAAAAGAAATTGACAGAGTGAATAATATGGCTCAAAGTAGAAATCTACTTACAAAGAAGATAGAAGAAAAATCATCAATTCAAGGAATTGTTGTAAGTAGTCGTAGAGTGTATGTATACACTGATGAACCCGA
>JAEOTG010000246.1 GCA_016839985.1 Candidatus Heimdallarchaeota archaeon
AGATTATTCGGAGCAAGAAGACTAAGAAACAGTTTGTAGCTTGTGACAGATATCCAAAATGCGAGACAACGTATCCTTTGCCGCAGAGAGCTTTGATTCATAATAGTGAAAATGTCTGCAAAGACTGTAATTATCCAAAGATTTTAGTTATTCGCAAAGGTAAAAGGCCGCAGGAACTTTGTATTAATCCGAAATGTAAAAGCAAAAAATTAGAGGCTGAAGAGAAAAAAGCCTTAGAGAAGTTTGAAAAAGGTAAAAAGAAGAAGTGTCCGGAATGCGGCGGTGAACTGATTTTACGAACTAGTTTTTACGGGAAATTCTTGGGTTGCTCTAATTATCCTAAATGCCGGCATACTGAAAGTTTGGGCAAGAAGAAGAAAAAGTTTGGGAAGAAAGGAAAGAAAAAGAAGAAAGTAGTTAAGAAGAAGAAATAGTTCTAATAATTTCAGCGCCCTTGTTGAAAAGTTAGTGTATGCTCAATATTACTTAGTGAATCTATATTGTCTATCTTGCCGAACATTCTCTCATACTCATTTTTTGTCTTTCCTGTAGCATACCATGGCAATTGTTCTTCTTGTATACAGCCATCTTTAAAGACCTGCCTTATTGTTCCACTTTCGTATCTTCCGTCATTATCGCCATCGTAAAGAGTTCTTTCTATTCTGCTTATTTGATGATTGTGACGATTATAAACACGATTACATGAACGGGTACTTAATCCAATTGTAAGAGCTGCTATTACAGGGACAGCTAACATTCCAATTGCTTTACATTTTTCAGTTAAGCTTAGTTTTTTTTGATTTGACATTTTCTACATTAAATCTTCTAAGTTACGTCTTAATTCCAATAGTTCTTGTTCATCTAAACTTTTTCCTAAGCCTTTTGGGTCGCCAAAATCTGGATGTTGGTGATCTGAGATCAAACTTATTTTGTGATTTGGGTTGATTTCTTTTACAGTTCTGTAATTGGCTTGAATTGATTCAATAACTTCGTTAAGACTTTCTTTAGGTTCATAACCCATAAAAGTTCCATGACATTTTTTCCCTACCAAATATCCTCTGATAAAATAAGTTTGGTCTTTTAGATAGACATTGAATGTTTCGTGGGAACATTCAGTTGGATATTGAAGTTTTCTGACGGCTCGAGCTTCTATTTGCCTGACTCGTTCTCTGGTAATCTTGAATCTTTTTGCAACTGTCTCAAGAGTGTATGTATGACCATCTGTAAGGCCATACCTTAATTTGATAATTTCTCTTTCTCTATAAGTTAGAGTATCCATTATTTTTTCTAACTTTTCTTTTATTTTTGGATTAAGATTCATTTTTTCTTCTGGGGATTGGTTTTCCATTTTAGTTTTCCTTTCATGACTTATAATGTGTTGAGACATCGAAGCCTTTTTCTTTCCAATAGCTATTTATGGGACATTTGTCATTAGTAAGGGCCCTAACTTCACCAACTTGAAATCCTAATTCTTTTAAAGTAGGTGATAATACTTCTAAGAATTTCTTTGTTGCTTGTCTTGGAATAGGACCATAACTTGCAGAAGAATCATCTAAAACAAGAAGTCTTTCTCTCCCTGTTGAATGAAGTATTCCTCCACCAACTGGAAATTGAATTTTAAATTTTTCAACAATGTTTTTGTGATATGTTTCATCTGCTATATAAATTGATAAAGTATTATCTGATGCTCCAACTATAAATTTGTGTGGTTTGATAAAATTTTTATATCTTGGATCGATATCTAATTTACCGATTTTATATTCTAATTTTTCTGTCATTTTCTTATATCATTTAACTAAAAAGTAGTCACAGATGCGAATATATAAATTTATGTCGTACTTTAAAGTGCGATATATTTAAAAAGGAGAAGAGATTTTAAGCTAAATATGTATGAACAAGAATTAAAGGAATTAGGATTGACTGATAATGAAGTCAGGATTTATCTGGTTTTGTTGAAGAATGGCAGCCTTAATCCTTATCAGATAGCTGAGAAATTAGGCCTGCATCGCGGGTATGTTTATGATTCTTTGGAAAGGATGCAGGAGAAAGGGGCGGTTAATTTTGTTTTGATTAATAATAAAAAACATTATCAAGCAGTTGATCCAGGAAGTTTAGTTGAATTACTGAGATTGAAATTAGAGTCTTTAGAGAGGATTGTGCCTGATTTAAAGAAATTAAAGCAGGTTGAAAAAGAAGACACTCAAGTTGAACTGCATAAAGGTAGGTTTGTTTACAGGAATTTGATTAAAGATATGATTGCAACAATGAGGAAAAACGAAACTGCTTATTTAATTGGTATTGATGAAGATGTTTTAAGCAAGGAAATTGAGCCGATTTATCTGAAGAGATATTTGAACGTAATTAAAAAGAAGAATATTAAGGAAAAAATTATAATTAAAAAGGGCGGGAAAAGATTAAAGCATGCTAATTTGATTTATAGGGAATTGAATAAAGAATTTATAGGAAAAACAGCACAAATAGTTTATGGTAATAAAGTGGCTGTATTCATTTTAGGAACACCTTATTATTTGATGGTCATTGAAAATAAAGATGTGGCTGAAACTTACCGAAAACAGTTTGAGGCTCTTTGGAGGTTAGCGAATTGAGTGCCGAAAGCTTTTTAAATAAAGCAAAATTTAAGTTAAACACAATTAGAGGGATTGCATGACTAAAATAAATAAGATACATATCAGTGGCTTCAAGAGTTTTGCGACAAAGACAGAAATTCTATTGGGCGACAAGTTTAACTGTGTTTTAGGCCCAAATGGTTCTGGAAAAAGCAATGTTCTTGATGCAGTATGCTTTGTTTTAGGTAGATTGGGGAGCAAGAGTTTAAGGGCTGAAAAGAGCGTCAATATGATCTATAATGGCGGCAAAAAGGCCAAGCCAGCCAAACAAGGTGAAGTTCACATCTTCTTTGATAATAAAAACAAGGTTTTTCCTTTTGATGATGAAGAAATCAAAGTTTCTAGAATTATTAAAAAATCAGGCCAAAGCAAATACAAGATTAACAACAAAACCAGGACAAGGAACGAGGTTTTAGATGTTTTAGGAAGAGCGAGAATTGATCCAAATGGTTTTAATATTATTTTACAAGGAGATATTGTTCGTTTTTGTGAAATGAGTTCTTTAGAAAGAAGAAAAATTTTAGAGCAAATCTCAGGAATTGGTGTTTATGAAGATAAGAAACACAAAGCAACTTTGGAATTAGGCAAGGTTGA
>JAEOTG010000247.1 GCA_016839985.1 Candidatus Heimdallarchaeota archaeon
AAGTGTGGATCCTTTCTAGCAAGATTCATAGCTGCGCGGATAGCTTTTCTATCCTGAGCAATATCTTCTTGCTGAACTTGTAAACCTTTAATTCGTTGGTTTGCTTCTTTTTCATCTTCTCTTCGTTTCTCTCTAGTTCCATAGAACCTAACACCCATTTGATAGGTTCGAGTAACTAATTGTTGTTTTGATACAATTTGAGAGGACAATGAAATCACTCAATTATTTATCTTCACTTTGACATTTAAAGTCGGAGAAAATTAGAGATTGGGGTAATAGTTTATTATTGATTCTTCATTCATTCTTTCTTTACATATTGGACAGATTCCTTTAACTTTGATCCACTCTAGAATGTGGTCTTTATGAAATACATGACCGCATGAAATCACTTGAACTAATTTTTCTCCAGCAACCATGTATTTCTTACAGATTTCACAAGATCTAGTTTTTTTACCACAATTCAAACAAACAATTGGTCCATCGTCATCTGGTTTAGTTAATTCAGCGTTACAGTAATAACAAGAGATCTTTTTGATAATCCTTTTTTGATTATTTGTTACTTTATCCATCCTAATTTGCTCATTCTCGGTTTTTCTATTTTCGACCAGATCATTTTTGGATGAATTAGTGAAAAAACTCATAAGAGCCATCTTTCCATACCTCTGTAAACGTCTAAAAACTAAAGTGGTTACAACTAGAAATGGAATAATGATTAATAACCATAATATCGACATTGAGCCTCCGTTAAAATCAATATCTATAGTTGGAGTGTCTATATTTGAAAAATCCTCTTCAGACATTGGAATATTTTCTGTTTCAACCTTACTTGTGTTTAAGATGTAAAAAATACCTTCTCCTTCAGCTGAACCGCTAATACTCATAAATAAAGGTGAAAAGTAAGAAGTAGTATTACTAACTACTTCTATCGAATGAGAAGAATTGGTTTGTTCGTTTATGTTTATCTGACCAACAATTAGATTCTCAGAGCCTATACTAATTGAATAATCTATCGCTGGATAAACCATTGATCCCAAATAACCATAATCAATCCTAATTCTTAGAATTTGATTTGAATGAATACTAGAAGGTTTTAGTGAAGAAAGATCAAAGATATGACTTAAACTGTTCCCTTCCCAATGGTGGTAATCAACAGTATTTTCAGGGATATATTGAATTAAAGAATAAGCGTAACCTGTCAACTGAATATTATCTATTAAAACTAAATCAAAGCAATATGCAAACGTAAAATGAAAAACAATGAAATTCAATCCAGAAATAACAGGGAGAAGGAAGATAAAAGAGTTTAAGTCATTATCATAGAACTCTTCGATTTTTAAAATTTCATTATTAATTTCAACTTCAACAAAACTATCAAGAGCAACAAAATCATTAGAAAAGAAGGACAAAGAAATATTACATTTTTCATCTGCAGTATCAATGAAGAAAGCTGACATTACGTTTTCTTCTTCAGACCCCAAAAACATAAGCGAATTAGGTACTAAAGGAAGAGAAACCAAAGAATCTCTCATATTTGGAATTGAAACAGGTTCTAGATTTGTTGAACTGTAAATTGTGATAGTTCCTGAAAAAAGCGGATAATTTAGTTGTCCCTCACAGATTATTGTGATATTCATAGGTCCTGAATAAATGTTAGAACATTTGAATCCCTTTTCTATAATATGATCAGAATTGTCTTGAAAAGCATTAATTATTTTGAATTCAACACTTGTATCGTTTATAATGAAAGTTACTTTTAGATTATTAGATAAATAACCACTTGTAACAAAGATTAATGAGATCTTGTTAAGATAATTTAACTCGAGGTGTGAAAAAGCTATCTCATACTCCTCCATTGTGGAAGTAGAGTTATATTCATAAACAAGCTCTTGATTGATGGTAGTAGATGTTTTTGCTTCATTAAATTCATCATTTCGTATATTTTTTCCTAGAGAAACATAAGAAGATAACACTACAACTGTTAACAAAAATATGATTAGGGAAATTTGTTTCCTCAGATAGCTCATTTCTATTTTATTTATTCGTAGACTGGTTTAAATAGTTGAGAAAATCAAGGAAATAGAGATTTTACTCAAATTTTAATGGTTTTCTTTTGGGTTTAAATATCAAACATTAGTAGAGAAATTGAATAAAATGTTTGTAATTCAACTCTTGAGAAGTTTAATACCTAAGAATAAACGAGGAGGTCCTATATTAGAAGAAATTCTACTCATTGGCATTGCAGTAATTATTTTTATAATAATCATGGGAGTAGTTCTTGGTTTAATAGATTGGACACAAGTTAAAATAAATGATTTCTTTAGTTGATAATAAACCTGTCTTGTTTTGTGGTGTTTATAAGAGTAATTCATTATAAGCTAATGAGGCTAGCATTTTCAAATAAACATAATTCTCAAATAAACATGTTACGTTGCTAGCTTCTTTATTTCTTATTTTTACTTCTTTTTCGAAACACATATC
>JAEOTG010000248.1 GCA_016839985.1 Candidatus Heimdallarchaeota archaeon
ACCGCCGTAAGAAATCATTTGCCATTCCTTGTTTTCCATTCTTTCTGCAATCTCCAAGGATTTCTTATACCTGTTTAGATTTTTATTATTGTCCAGTTCATATTTATCATTGAAATATATTATAGCAATGTCTACTGAGTTTCTAATTAGTTGTATTTTAATCTCTCTTTCATTTAACTTATCAGGATATACTGATTTTATTTCTGTATATATTTCTTCTAGATTTTTAGATTCATCAACAAATTCCTTACGTTTTTGTGAATACCACAAATTGGCATTTTTATTGAAGAGAGAATCAAACATCTGAATAATTCTTTTTTGTTCTTTACTTCTTAAGAAAGCCTTTTCCGCAAGTTTTAATCCTTCTTCATACCTATTTACTAATGATTCAAAAATCCCTAAAAAACTATTAAATTCACTTTTCAAAATCAAAGATTGGATGATATCTATCTCACTTGAAGATTTATTTTGGAGAATCTCATCTAATTCCTCCATAGCTTCATAATATTTCCCTTTTAAACCCATTTCTTTGATTTCTTTCAGTTTTTCAGAAGGAGCTTCATACAATTTATTCACCATAGTTTAACATATAGAAAAGGAAGTTATCAAATAAAACTCTTTTCTATTTTATGTTATTTTAATCATCCTCTAACAGTTACTCTTGATTCAGGTCTTGGAACTAATCTCCTGAACTTATTTTTTGGATAACCAATAGCTAAACAGGCATAGAGAGTATGACCATCAGGCAAACCAATAATTTCTCTTATTTTTTCAGAATTTTCCCAGCTCTTTAGTAAATATCCTATGTAAGTTGCTCCTAAACCTAAGGTCGGTGCCCCTAACATAATATTCTGTGCAGCAATATTACAATCTTCTATGGGAGAACCTGTTCTATCAACGTGAATTAAAATTAATGTAGATGAATAATGCAAAACTTTGTCTATTCCTTTTTCCCAATGATAGATATGACTTTCTAAGCGATAAAGGTTTCTTCTAGCTTGAGCAAAGAATTTTCCTTTCCCAGCAAGAATTGCAAAGAAACTAATTATTTTACTATTCAGTTGTTTCTTCATCTTCTTGAATAACTGAATCATGTTTTCTAAAATATGTTCTACTTCTTTTCTACCATTGATAACGGTATAACTCACTCTACAATGGTTATGACCCGAAGGAGCATATCTTCCTAATTCGATGAGTTTGGATATATCCTCATCACTCACTATTTTATCTGTAAAGAGTCTGATTGATCTTCTTTGGCGTATAGTTTCCAGCACTTGATCATAAGAGAGAGATTTACCTACAGGAGGGAAATCCTCCTCAAGAGTATTCATAATCATTCTATGATGAATTATTGCATCAACAGGACAAATTGCTAAACAATGACCACAATCGTGACATGGATCGAAATTAGTAATTACAGCTTTCTTGTTTTCAATAGAAAATAAATATCGTGGACAAACTTCTACACATTTATTACAACCTATACAACTTTCTAGAATTTCTATCAAAGGTTGAGAATTCATTGATTGAGTATTTATGCCTTTTAAAAAAATATTTCGCATAAATTGTTCATTTATGCAATTTTATTTAGAACTCTTTTAGCAAATTCTTGAGCATTTTTTATATCTTCTTCATTGGGGTGTTTCCTAACAATTTCCATATATTGGTTATATTGTTCTTCTGTTGGAATTACTGAAGTTTGTATAAATTCTTCAATTGGAGGAGATGGAGCTCCCATGCAGCTATAGAACTCAATAAAATCTATTCCTTTTTCATCTTGAAGACTCTTAAAGGTTTGAGAAGTTCTGCCTGCCCATTTGTTATGAGAAGCTGTTATTTCTTCATTCTCACTTGGAAGATATACAGCATGAGTAACAAATCCTGCTAGTTTGAAATTAGACTTTTCAGGAATTTCTTTAATGAAATTTAGAACTGGTTTTGCTAAATCAGAACTATGAGTTGCTGATCCAAGAAAGATTAAATCATAATTATCTAGATCAGATACTTCTAATTCCTTTAGTTTTTTTATAGAGGAATTATGATCCTTTGATGCTTCTTCATGAATTGCTTTAGCTATCTTTTCTGTATTCCCAGTTTCACTATAATAAGCTACTAATACTTTCATAAACTTCTATCAGTAATGGTCTTATTTATACATTCTCAAACCTATTCTTCTGAAGGAACTGGAATAATTTCTGAATGAACTAAATCTTTGACAATTTCTTCCATTTTCATAATAGGTTTAAATCCTACTTTCTGAATTTTACTTGTATCGAAAGTCCACTCCCTTCCAACCATTTGAGCATACTCTCTGTTTATTACAGGCTCTCTTAATGGTGAAAAAATACTATAAATTGCTTCATATGCCCAAGAACCTAAGAAAAATATTAGATAAGGAACATAAAATTTGAATCTCTTCTTATCGTAAAGTTGTTGCTC
>JAEOTG010000249.1 GCA_016839985.1 Candidatus Heimdallarchaeota archaeon
AAGTCCAATACAAGAAATTGAAACAAAAGAAACTGAAATCATAAGTCTTAGAAACTTTAAGATTGAGGATAGTACTGCAGAGATACGTTTTACATCCTGGAGAGAGAATGTGGAGAAAATATCTGGTTTTAATGTAGGAGATCAAGTGGAAATCTATTACGCTAAAGTTAAAGGAGATACAGGTTATGGTGTAGGTTTACAAGTAACAAGAGATACAATAATCAAAAAATCACTGTATGGTGAAATTTCCTCGAATGAATTTGTTTCTGGTTTATCTGTTTCCAAAATTAATTCTCAACAACAAAAAATTCAAGACATCGAGGATATTAAAGAGGACGATTATGTAACTATTCAAGCAACAGTGATTAAGTTAATTGAGAAACAATTTGTATATGCCTTATGTCCAGAATGTAAGAAGAAATTGGAAGAAAAAGAAAACAAATACATATGTGAGAAACATGGAGATATTGATTCCCCACTCAATAGAATATTGTTCACTTTTGTAGTAAATGATGGAACTGGTAATATTAATGTTTTCTGTGCGGGGAACTTAGCTGAAAAAATTTTAGGAATGGATGCCGATTCAGCATTGAAAATGGTAAAAGAACAAGAATCTGAAAAAGCTCCTTACACCTTCTTGTTGAAAAATAAGAAATTCGTAAATTCAGAGTTTGTGATTAGTGGTAAAGTAAACAAGAATCCATTTCTTGATAGTTTAGAAATAGTTGCAAGATCTGTAGAAGAAGTTAGGTTTAAGGAAGCTACAAAGAATCTTCTAAATAACATATACTCCGAATAATTTATATCTCTTCTTTCCTCAATTTACCAATTAGTCGAAAAGCTTATTAATAAATATAAAATTCCTCAAATGATTGCTATGGATTACACAGTTATATTTACAATTTCAATTATTCTAGTAATCCTAGCTATAATATTTGCGCTCTTTTATCATGCTTTTAGCATAGGAAAGGAAGAAGAAGAAGATTAATCTATATTTCTAGAATTAAACCCTTTTTCTTGTTGTATACCCTCATTATGGCAGTAACAACCCCTAATAAAATACCAGAACTTGAAACAAGAGGAACAACAATATTTGTTATTTGACTAGAATTAGATATTTTTGTACCTATTAATTCTAGAATTAAGTAACTTCCTTTTGTGATGTTTATACTTCCAATGTAAATATAAAGATCATTTATTTCTATGTCATAAATATCTGTCACATCATTATTTCCACTTGTAAACAATAACCATTGATATTTTGCACTTGTTATGCTTATATTGAAGTAATAGATTAGAGAGAGACTAGAATACTCTTTTTCAGCTGAACTGATTATGAAATGAACATTTATCGTATCCTCATTTTTTTCTAGTAAAGTTTGATATTCTGGCCCTGTGGTTACAATAACTAGTTTATGGTTGTTCGTTTCGTTATTTGCTTGTATTTGCCAATAAATGTAATTAGAATTCCAACCAACTGGGATTCTTAGACTTTCTGCTTCTATATACGCATCAATAATAGGTAGCATTTCCTCTTTTATAGTTGAAAACCATTTGTCATGAGAAGTTGAATAATGCAAAGAATATGTTATTGTAATATTACTTGAGATTATTGCATCTTCTTCGCTTCTAAATATCTCTGTATGTAAACTTGAAAATACTATCTCAAACGATTCTGATGCTATAACATTGTATGTTTTCGTTAGTGAACATATAATAATTGTTGAAAATGTGTCCATAGGTATTATCACTTCACATGAAAAAGCACCGTTGCTATTGGTTACACCTGAAATTGATTTGTTATTCAATTCAATTATAAGTGGAGCATAGCTTATCGGATAAGCATTAGATGAAATGTTAAAATTAAGCTGATATTGTTGATAATCTTCTAGTTTTTGATAGTAAAAATCAATTATAATGGAGCTAGTGTATATGTTAAGATATATTTCCTTAAACAAGGAAGCATGCGATGTTGAATTAGCATAAACTTGAATTGAATGATTCCCTTCTTCTAAATAGAAAGCTGATATACAAAGTTGAAAACTACCTCCTTCCTCACTAACAAGAATTGATTCATTGTCTAATAATGCATAAATTCTAGCTTCTTGTATATCGAATTCAGTAATTAGACTTTTGTAATCTAGATTAATCTTCTTGAATGAATATAACGGCATCGAAAGCTGGTCAATAACATTTAATTCTGCAGGTAATCTTGAAATGAAAATTTCTGCATAAGAATAGCCTATATTGTTGTTTTCTGTTATAATAAAGACTAAGTTTACACTTCCGTTATTTATCCATGCGGGGAAAACAAAATTTATGTTATTATTCAATAACTCAAATTCCGCACTTCCACAATCCTCAGCGAACCAAAAAGCATTAACAAAAATATCCAACATAGATGATTTTAGGACAAATGTTGCATTAACAGACTCAAAGACATTCAAAGATTCATAATAAACATCTTCTATCAAATTTGGAATTTTAAACTTACAATAAATATAGCTATCCTGTCCTATTTGTAATAATGATAGTAAGTTATATCCCTCCTCAATGCTGATATTTGAAATAATACTCCATCCTTGAATTTCTTCTAACAAACTCCAAAAATCGGGGTAAGACATGTTCACCTTGCTTATTTGCGAGTTTAGATTACTAATTGATACATTAAAAATAATGTCTTCTTCATATATTGTAATTCTCTTTTCAAAGGAAATATTTGCAATTCCAGAAATGAAAAGGTTGTAATGTGCATTTATTGTAAAGCTGGAATTAAAATCCCATGTTACTTCGTATCCTGCTAGAACCTGTTCTTCGGTCATAGTTGTTAGAATTGATATGCTTCCTTTACCCAATCCTGTTGAATTGACTTGAAAATCATTAATTGTTAAATTTATATCTGTTGTTAATAAAGAAGTTCTTATTTTCAAATTGTCAATTAATATAGAGCATTCTGAAACTTCTGGTGATACTACATAAAATCCTACTGATTTTAATGTGTTGGGAATATAAGGATCATCTGGATTAAATAAATCAGATAATGCAAGAGAATTAGAATTCCATTGATCATTCCAACTACTGTTTCGTAATAAACGAAAAACAATAAATGGGATTGTTGTATTTTCCCCTATTAATGGAGGTTTAATATTAGTATAATGCCAATGAATTATCATTATTCTACAAGTATCGAAAACAAAATCAACAATAAAGGATGAATTCAATACATCTTGAATGCTAGAGTTTGATTCAAATAAATAATCATAGGTTATAATGGTATTATTACTGTACAACTCTATATTTTCTTGATATAAAGAATAAGTCATAAATTCAGTGTTACTAGAATAAAACTTCCATACATATTCCCCCTCGATGCTTCTATTATCTTTAATTCTTTCAAGACTAAGTCCAGCTTGAACAGCATTGTTTGAATAAAAATCTTGGTCTAATTCTGCTCCTGGATTTTGTATATACTGAGATTCTAGCTGTGAAATGTTTCCATTAATGTTATAAAGACCTTGATTTGGGACGGTAATATTTAATCCTTCATCTATTTCACCTTCTATTTCACCACCTAGATATTCTCCAGTAACATTGAAGTTTGGGTCAAAATCATTCAATGTTTCATTTAAGCTTAATTCATTTTCCTCCCATGTTAGTAGTCTGTTCTTAAAGCTTCTAGGTTTTTCTATTACCTCTGTTGATGAGCTAACTTCTTGCCTTTTAAAATTGGGATTATAATAATAATCATCATTATAAGCGTGATTTAAACCATTATTTTCTGAAGTTTCAACTTGATTATAAACTGAAATGTTTACCGCTAATAATACACTAATTAATAGTGTAAAATAGAATGTTTGTTTTAGTCTCATATCATTTATTTATCTAAAAAATCTTTTAAAAACAGCACAATTTTCTAAATAATATTTTATTTTTCGATAGTATTTTGATTAATATAATTTATTCTTAAACTTTGAATAAAGTTCGTATAAGAATAAAAAGTAAAGAAATTCTATTGTTTAGCTGAATTTATGAATACTTTCATTCTACTGTCTCTTCTTTCTTTTTGTGTACGATATAGTAGATAACGAGTGTTCCAGATTATACATAGTAGATAATTAACCTTCATTTGAATCTTAAAAATTCTCAATAGTTATACTAAAGCTGTTTTTTTGAGTAAAATGGAAAGTTTCTTGTGTGATGAAT
Source organism: Candidatus Heimdallarchaeota archaeon (assembly GCA_016839985.1). GTDB lineage: Archaea > Asgardarchaeota > Heimdallarchaeia > Heimdallarchaeales > Heimdallarchaeaceae > UBA460. The sequence goes on from JAEOTG010000249.1 coordinate 4,204, forward strand.
GTGGTTCAAAGATAATAGAAGAAAATGGTATAAATGTTTGTCAAAAATGTGGTCTTGTCCATGGTGTAGTGCTTGAAGCCTCGGCTTTTCAATTAGGGTCTACTCCAAAAGATAATACACGAAAAAACCAACAATATACATCAATTAATAATAGATTGGCTGTTGTAAGCTCTCTGGGTTCATCTATCGGATCAGTTGAAGAATACATGTTTAGAGATGTCAATGGTTCCCTTTTAAATGAACATGTACAGTCAAAATTCAGAAAATTCAAGAATTATTATCACATCCCAGGTGCTATTAAAGGAACAGAGACAGATTATCGAACTCTGAAAATTTTAAACGAGGTTTTCGCACGTCTTCAAGTTCCTTCTAAAATACGAGATAGAACTCTCTTTCTTTATCAGAAATATAAAAAAGAACATAAAAAGAAAATAACTAATCATGTACTTCTATCAGCAATGTCTCTCCTTCTTAGTGTACGCGAATCAGCTCATAATTGTCCTCTTACCCTAAAAGAAATAGTTACAACTTATAGGTCACTAGGTCACCGAGTTTTGGGTAAAAACTTACTTAGTTTAATGCAAGATTTGAATATTAAATCTCCTACAGCTGGCATCAGAAGAAGTGAAGATTATGTTTTTAGGATTTGTTCTTTGATATGTCGTTCTCCCACTATAAAAGAGCGTATAGAGAAGAAATATAACATTGATGTATTTGTTTATGAAAAAATCCTCCAATTGTTATGTCTTAAGATATTGGAAAGAATTCCTAATATTAATCGAGGAGGAAAACGACCTTACCCCTTCTCTGCAGCTTCAGCTTATGTAGCTGATAAATTATTAGCTAAAAAGATAAATAGCTCATCAGCTCTAACACAGAAGTTAGTAGCTCAATCTACTAATGTTGCTGAATTCACGATACGTGATCATGCAGAATTCATGTTCTCATTTGATTATGAAGATATAATTTCTGAAATTAGTAAAAGGCTATCTTCAAGTTTTGATTAAAACTAGAACTTACTAGATTTCTTTTTTACTAGCTATAGTAATCAAGAATCGAGAAATTCGAGATAAAAATTCTGACAAATATCACTGTTATCATATGAATAAAAATTACAAAGATTAACCTAATTGATATTTTTCTCTCATTTGACATTTTTAGAAGAAAATAATTATTTAGAATATTGATAATTAAAAAAGAAATTGATAGAATAGACCAAAAGGGCAAAGAAACTGATATTTCACCAGTATTAAAGAAAGAGAACAAATTTGAAAAAAGCGGTGAAAATCCTGCTATAATTGCTATAGTAATTAACGTTACATATCGTATAATTTTTAATCTCCTTCCATGGACATTTAGAGTGTTTTCCTTCTCTTTTAATGCTTCTTCTCTCATTTTAATCAATTTTGCAGTTATTTTAATTCTTTCCAGAATTTCTGCAGTATTTGAATTTTTTATAGATGAGAATAGATTAATAAGTGCAGGATAATCAAATTCAATATTTGAAATAACATCAATAAAATCCCCACCAAGTTGTAATCTTACTAAATGTTCCTTAGGAACAGAATCAATGGAAAAAAGTGATCTTTCAAGATTCTCTCCATCCTCTAATTTCATTGCCATTTCTTGTAAAAACCTGTAATCAGGACAATTCAGCTTATTCAGTAAAATCACCTATACTTTTGTTTTGTATGAATCTAAGTGTGAATGTACCAAATAATGAGTACAACAATGGAAAAATGATTAATGAAAGAGAATTTTGTGGAAGAATTAATGCAAGTACAAGACTAAGAACTAACGGAAATAAACATGAGACTGCAATAAAGATTACAACATTGTCTTCAATAAGTTTTATTTCTCGCTTTACTCTTAATAGAAAATCTGGGTCTGAATCTATAAACATTTCTTCATTCCTTATATTATGAAAAGAATATTGATATTTTTTATTGAGAAAAATTTTGCTAGAATTATGAATTACTTTGTCTTCAGTTTCACCTGTATTTAATTCATAGATAATCTTTTCAAAATACTTCTTATAATAATGTGAGTGAGACCCAACTGTATTTAGTAGTTCAATAGATTTAGGAAACGAACCAGTAGCGATCATATTAATTGAAAGGGAATTTAGCACAAGGAAAGCTGCTTCATCAAATTTCTTCTGTCTAGCAAGAACAATGGAACGAATATACTCACCAGAAACAAAGAAAAATGCAATACAAGTGATAAGACTAATTACAATAGATAACACAATACTTAGTCTTGTTAATAAATGAAAAATGCAGAATAATATACCAAAACCTACTATTGTTACATTCCCAATAAGTCTTATTTTCAATAAATCTGTGTCAATTATGAAATATTCAGAATACTTCTTCACTTTACCCAAAACAATTTTGTATAAGATTTCTTTTGGAAATAAACTTAAATTTAACATTCTGTGATTTATATCAATAGAATTGTTTGTTACCACTTTAAACACTATCCAATTGTTTTCTATATTTTTTGCTGAAGATCAATAAATGATCATAATAATTCCAATTCAGCTTAAACCACTCCACTGTTTTTTAATTCTCTCTTGAAATTATCTTGACGTTGCAGGATGGTATCTATTGAATCCTGAAGAAATGATTTGTTTTTTAAGATTTCAATAAGTTGTTGTTCATCCATTTGATAATCATAGATTTTTGTTAAAAATCCATATTTCTCTTTACTTTGTTTTAGTTTATTTACTTCATAAACTTCCGAAATTTTTCGTGTGAATGAATTTTTGGTTATCTCTCTTTGAATTATAATTATTAAATCGAGAGACAAGAAATCTGAAAAATCAATGTTATGGAGGTTCTCCCATCTTCTAAGAATTTTCTCAATTGTGTCAGCGTGTGCTGTTTGTATTCCCTTCAAACCAGCATTTAATGCTTCAAACATAGCTTGAGTATGTTCTCGTGATTGGATTTCTCCTAAGTAAATCCAATCGGGAGATCTATGTAGTAATTTTAATATTTCTGAAGTTTTTGTGTAAGTTGATTTACTAGATTCAAACGAATCCACTTGAATTGATAGTTGTTTATATCCCATTGAAGATTGATTTATTGATTCAATTGCATCCTCAATAGCTATTTTTCTCCAATGTTTTGGAGTATACAGGTCTATAGCATTTGCTAACGTTGTTTTTCCAGCACTTGGCTCTCCTATAACTGTTATATTTCTTCTTTTTTCAACAGCTTCAACAAAATAAGATGCTAGCAGAGGTGTTAATGTTTCTAGTTTTACTAAATCTAATAGAGTCAAATGCTTTGCCTTAAGTTTTCTAATGTTAAATGTTGGACCATTTGGAGATAAAGGTGGAAAATCCATTGAAATTCTTAAATGAAAGAACTTTGTCTTGAACTCAATTTTAAGAGAGGGTCTCTTTGTTGTTACTGATATGGGGTGTTCTAATTTCAATCTTGTTAGAAGACTTTTTATTTCTTCTTCCTCTGGAATAATACTAGTATTACATCTTCCAAAGGATTGATGATCGATATAGATTGGTGTATCTTTCTGATCCATATAGATTTCGTTTAAATTATCATCTAAGAAGAAATAAATTACTCTATCAAAATTGATTAATTTATGGATAAAAAGTTCTGCAAAGATATCTGGATCAATCGGTAAATTTTCAATTTCCAGAATTTTCCACATACAAATTGATTTTAGTGTATCTACTAAATCATCGAATTTTAGAATGCCTTTTCCTAGCCTTTCCTTGTTTTTATAAACTAAAGCAGATAATTCTGTAAAAAGCAAGGGATCTTGATTGAAATCATATTTAGGTTTCGCTGAATAATATAAGGATCCATTCTCAATAAATATGCAAATTATATACCCTCTTACCTCGTATTCACTAACCATGTGCTCATCCAATTTTTTTTCTTCTACTACATTACTGCAGATTTCCATCTTCAACCAACTTATTCATATTTTATTCCACTCATTAGTATATCAACACCACTTTTTTTAGAAAAAAAGGAAGAATTAGATTTTCTTTTAAAGTAGTAAAACGTAATACCTTTAAATAGAAAAAACACATACTTGGTGATGTGAGAAAATGAGCGATAAATTTGACATCATGTGGACTGAAAAGTATCGACCAAAAACGCTAAAAGAACTTAAAGGACATAAAGACATAAAATTAAGACTGAAAGGTTTTATAGAAAGGAAAAATCTTCCCCATCTTTTATTTGCTGGACCACCAGGAACTGGTAAAACAACCGCACTTCTTGCATTAGCACATGATTTGTTTGGTCAAAGTAATGTTACACGCAATCTTTTAGAGTTAAATGCATCAGACGATAGAGGAATAGACGCAATACGAACCAAAGTAAAAGAATTCGCAAGAACTGTTTCCTATGGTGGTGTTCCTTTTAAAATTGTGTGTCTTGATGAAGCTGATAGTTTAACAGCAGCAGCGCAACATGCCCTAAGAAGAACTATGGAACGCTATGTAAAAACTAGCCGTTTTACTCTGATATGCAACTATTCTAGCAAAATCATTGAACCGATTCAATCTAGATGTGCTATTTTTAGATTTAAACCATTGGATGATAGTAGCATGAAATCTTTTCTTAAGCACATCTGCGACAAAGAACAAGTAGTTTATGACAATGAAGGTCTTGATACGGTTCTTTATATCTCTGAAGGAGATTTAAGAAAAGCAATAAATATTCTTCAATCTACTGCAGCTTCAGGTAAATCGATAGAAAAGATGACTGTTTTACAAACTATAGGTCATGCTGATCCTGAGAGAATTCAACAAATGTTGAAATATGCACTAGAAGGAGATTTTTACAAAGCAAGGGAAGTTTTGCAGCTTCTTATATTAGAATTTGGTCTTTCAGGAACTGATGTAACACATCAAATATACAGAGAAACTCCTTCTTTAGAATTACTTGATTTTCAAAAATTAAAAATAACAGAATTCTTAGCAGATGTGGATTTTAGGATTTCTGAAGGAGCAACCAGTAATATACAACTTAGCTCTTTTCTTGCTAAATTAGTTGAAGAAGGCCAAAACAATAAATAGGATTTTAAAAAACAGAAATAACTATTGTGTTTGAAAAAAGTGTTTTATAGCAGAGTTTACTGATAAAACATCTTTCAATTTCATTATGTTTTCACTAAGTTTTCTTTTAATTGTTTTAGTTGCTTTTTCGTTTATAATCCATTTCACATCTTCATATTTATGCTCAACTAGAACTAAATTACTAGGATTTGCTGGTTCTAAATTCAAATTCTTCATTTCTTCAGGTGATGAAAGTAAAAGTTTGATGTTTTGCATTTTCTTTGAGAGAATTTCATAGTTAAGAATATAAGATACTATTCTCCTCACTTGTTCCCATAAAAATGATTGTGCCTTAAATTCAAGAATCAGTACAGAATTTAAATTAATCAAGTTAAATTCTTGAATTTCTCTAATTGTTTTTCTATGGTCAAGTTTACAGAATAATTTGAAATCATGCTCTCCTATGAAACAAGAACCCAATTCCTTAATTTTATCAATTGAACTTTTTTTAACATTAACTACAAAATCCAATGGCACGATATACCAGTATTTCTTCCAATTACTATATTTAGGTGTGAATCCTTCTTTTACTTCCGAGTAAGCCCAGCCTAGAATAGATTGATCTCTCGAAAATTCAGAGTTTAATTGTTCCAATATGATCTTTTTATCAGTGTTAAAGGCAAATGTATTCCCTATAGCATTAACAAATTTATCAGTTCTACTTGCACTTTTGAAATTACTTTGTTCTGTGTTTTCTATATAACCTGTTTTTTCTAATGCTTCTATTATTGCTCCTTCAATTGTTAGATGTTCTGGTTGTCTTTGATATCCAAAATAATTAGAGCCATCGTAGAACACTTTAACCAAATATCTCATTTTCTTCAAAAAAACCTTTTTCGATAAAAGTTAAAAATCTAATGTAACACCAATGAGAAATCAAATTATTTCATTGGATTAAGCTTAAAATATTTTAAAATCGTATTTATAGTAAAAGAAAGATTAAAAAGTTCAATCTTTTTCATTCACTTACAGCCTCGATGGTGTAGCTCGGCCAATCATTGCGGACTCTCACTCCGCAGACCCG
>JAEOTG010000250.1 GCA_016839985.1 Candidatus Heimdallarchaeota archaeon
ACTTAAACTTTTTTGCAAACAATTTACTAGAAAAAAATGGCGTGGATTACCAAATGTTGAAAGAGATATCTGCAGGGAGAGACATAACTCCAAGTTTTCGAAACCTGATTAAAGACTATTATGATTATGCTGAATATTATAGGAAAAAAACAAGATTAATTTTAAATAAAATTAAAAACCACCTAGAACCTCGATATCAATTAAGTCTTGAAATAATTTATAATCTATATCTTCAGATTTTTGAAAGGATCGACATTCAAAACGGTAAATTTACTACCAATGAGTTGAATCAATCTCCTACAGATATAAAGAATAGGATAGATCTTGTTAAATCCAACTTCATGCTAGGATAATACTAAATGTTAATCCAGCACAAGCTTTAGCAGCTTTTTTTATTTACTAACTATTATATGAAAGACTACCAACTTAAATTTAATGACAGGTGTTTAAATGGATAAGCAAGTAGATCTCATTATTCTTGGAGGAGGAACAGGAATATTTGCAGCTTCTCGAGCTGCCAAATTCGGTTTAAATGTTGTGCTTGTCGAAAATAGAAGACTAGGCGGAGTCTGTCTGAATTGGGGAGGACTTGCAACAAAAACCCTCACTTCCACTGTGGAATTATTCAAGAATGTGAAAAAGGCAAACGAAAAGGGCATTAGCGGATCTATTTTCCTTGATTGGGATGATATGAAAAAAAATAAGGATAAAATATGCTCCCGATTCTCAAAATTTCCAGAGATCTTCTTAAAAAAAGCTGGAATAAGAATAATATTGGGGCAAGGAGAAATCTTGTCTCCAACAAAAGTGAAAATAATTTCTGAATCTGGAGAAGAAATCATTGATACAAAAAATATTCTTATTGCTTCTGGATCCAGACCGATGACTATACCAGGAGTTGAATTCAAGGATCATATACTTGATAGCGATCAAATGCTCGAATTAGAATCTCCACCAAAAGATTTGATAATTGTTGGAGGAGGAATCGTTGGATTGGAATTTGCCACAATCTTCAGTCATTTAAATTCTACTGTTACAATAGTTGAAATGCTACCAAAGTTATTGCCTGATGAAGAACCTGAAGTGAACAAGTTTCTATTGAATAATCTAAAGAAAAATGGAATTGAAGTTTTGATGAACAGCAAATTGACTGAAGTTAATCTTACGGATAATGGTGTTAATGCTAAGATAAAAATACTTGAAGAAGAGATATCGAGAAATGTAGACAAAGTTATGATGGCTATTGGTAGAAAACCAAACATTAACAGAGAAAAATTAGAAGCTATGGGAGTAAAGACTACTTCCCTAGGAATATTGGTTGATAATCGGATGCAAACTTCAGTGGAGAATATTTGGGCAATGGGTGATGCAGTCTTTCCACATCTTATCGCACATGTGGCAATTAAAGAAGGTAAAGTTGCAGCATCAAATATTGCAGGTAAAGATTTGAGAATGGATTATGAGCTTATTCCGCGATGTTGTTTTACTATTCCTGAAGTTGCAGCAATTGGATTAACTGAAAAGCAAGCTAAAGATCAGGGATTAGATATTGATGTAGTAAAAGTCAATTTTTCCGCTCAGAACTTCCGTGCAATGGCATCTAACAAGATTGAAGGCTTTATAAAAATATTAATATTAAATGATGGAACTATTGTTGGAGCTACAATAGTTGGGGTTCAAGCAAGTGACTTGATTTCCGAGTTTACATTGGCAATAAAAAACAAAATGACAGCAAAAGAGATGAGCGAACTGATTTATGTTCACCCATCCTTTTCTGAAGCTATCCAAAACGCTCTTGAAAAAATACAGGGATTATCCCTAGTTTAAGGTGATAAGTTTTAAGAAAAAAAAATTATTAGAACATGCTTAATAAGTCAATTATTTATTAGCCACAAATTTCTTGATACCTCTTCCTGCAACCCATTTTGTCAATCTCTTCTTATAGCACCCACGCTTTATCTTTAACATTTTGCCCAATATTAAATAGAATATATTCAAAACTTGTTTCCAGTTTGTGTTAAACTGAAACATATCACTTTGGACTTTTTATTTTACGGGGTTTAATTAGAGATAACCTCATTGCATTGAGTATTACTGCTAATGATAATCCCATATCCCCTATAGCAATAGCCAGCCACAATGATATTAATCCTGGGAAGGTAAGGATTGCGAAACTTCCTTTTATTAAAATAGAAGCTATGACATTCTGTTTGACTATACTCATGTTCTTTTCACTCAAATCAATTAAGTATGGTAACTTAGTAAGATCATCTTGCATCAAAGTTATATCCGCAGTTTCTAAAGAAACATCACTACCTATAGCACCCATAACAATACCTACGTTTGCTCTAGCTAAAGCAGGAGCATCATTTACACCATCCCCAACCATAGCAACACATCCATAATCATTTGTTAGATGTCCTACAACTACATTCACCTTCTCATCAGGCAGCAATTCTGCATGATACTCATCAATTCCTATTTTTTTAGCAATTGCTTTTGCAGTTCTTTCATTATCACCTGTAATCATCTCTGTTCTAATTCCTCTTCTTTTTAGTTTTTCAATGGTCTTGGCAGTTGTATCTCTGATTTTATCCATAACAGCAATCATTCCTATAGCTTCTTTTTCATTTCCAACCAACACCACAGTTTTCCCTTCATTCTGAAGTTCCCACACTTTTTCTTCTGGAAATTTAATAGACGATTCTCTAAACATTTTAGTGTTGCCAACATAATATACTTCACCATCAATCTCGCATTTTGCACCTTTACCTGCAATAGCTTTAAAACCCTTATTTTTCCCTAACACTACATCTTTTTTTTCATACTCTTTAACTATTGCTTTAGCAATAGGGTGTTCAGAGAAAGCTTCAATACATGAGGCTTTGAGCAAAACTTCCTCTTTTGAGTAACCAAATCCTACAACATCAGTTACTTCGATCTTACCTTGAGTCAAGGTACCAGTCTTATCGAAAGCAAAAACCTTTATTTTGTTCATTTGTTCCACATAAGCACTTCCTTTAATGAGAACTCCATTCTTCGCTGCACTAGTTATACCTGAAACCATAGCTACAGGAGTTGAGATAGCTAATGCACAGGGACAAGATACTACTAACAGAACTAGAGCTCTATAAAGCCACTCATAGAAAGGTAATCCGAATATAAGGGTAGGAACTGTCGCTACAAACGCGGCAGAAAAAATTACAGAAGGAGTATAATACTTTGAGAATTTGTCTATGAATTTTTCTGTAGGTGACTTCATCTTCCTAGATTCCTCAATAAGCTTAACAATCTTGGAAAGCATAGTTTCATCTGATTGTCTTGTAACCTTAATCTCAAGAAAACCTTCATTATTAATAGTTCCAGCATAGATGGGATCACTAACATGTTTAGTAACAGGTAAAGATTCACCAGTAATAGGAGCTTGATTTACACTTGAAAAACCAGTTATAACCTCTCCATCTAAAGGAATCTTCTCTCCAGGCCTAACAATAAATGTTTCATCTATA
>JAEOTG010000251.1 GCA_016839985.1 Candidatus Heimdallarchaeota archaeon
CAAAATAACTTGTTGATATTATTTTACTCATCAAAACATCAGCGTAATGTGATGCTCGTTCAATCATTTTTATTTCAGCTTCTGATTTTATTAACCTTAAATTTTCAACGATTGGGAGTGGTTTTGGAGAAAAGTCACTTAGAATATTTGCTATATCTACACGTAAGGAAGGTTCTACACCCAATTTAGAAATTTTATTGAGAAGGTTAATTAATTTATCTGACCATCCAATTCCTGATGGAGAAGGATATTCCCAATAATCAATAACAACACCAATATCAGATTTTCTCATATGTTCTTTTTCTAAAGCTGGTACAATAAGAGTTGGATCATCATTTGACCAAAAAACAATAAAAAATGGTCTTTCAAAGGGGACATAAGTAGCTCCTGTTAAATAATAAATACTTTCTTCAGAGGAAACTAAGAAAGCGTCAAGATTCTGATTATTAACTTCATTTTGTAATTTTCTTCTTCTTTCTGCATATTCTTCTTTTGATATCATTTTCAAATACCTTAGTTAATTTGTTTTAACTTGTAAGAAATATAAACATTTGTAGAAATAAATATCACTTAAAGTATTAATGAATATGAAAAGTATAGAAGATTTACAATTCTTATATAGATCAAAGAACAGAAATCGCTATTTGTCCACATTGTTACAATATTTATCACAAAAATAACTTACGTACATAGCTAAAATCAATCCTAAATGCCTTGTTTGTCATGAACCTATAGAACAAATTGAAACTGAAATATACTCACCAAAATATGTCGCACTAGAAGAACAAACATCAACTGAGAATGCAATTTGAATAAAAGAAAATAAAGATTTTTGACAATTTACCCTCATAGTATACATTTAAAAGCATGATTTACGTTATTTTCAATTAGAACCAATAAGAGGTTAAATTCTAAAAATAATAAAGAGGAATAAATATGGTTGAAGTATTAGAATGGCCCTTAGGACGAGGGGATGAAATCCTATACAGACATCCTCGAGATACAATTAACTGGGGAGACCAAGTAAATGTCTTACCTAATCAATGCGCTGTTTTCATTAAGGATTCAGTAGTATATGATGTCTTTAAATCGGGCAGACATTTCATGAAAACAAAAAACATTCCACTTCTGACAACTTTTCTATCAAGAATCGTGGGATTTGACAAATCACCTTTTAACTGCCAAGTAATTTTCATCAATTTAGCAGACTTTCAAGGTAAGTTTGGAGGAAGAAGTCAAACACAAGAACTCGCTCCATTGCAATTCTTTGGAGATTACTTCTACAAAATTGATAATATACAGAAATTTGCTTTTGAAATAGCAGGTAATAGGAATATCTATACTACGGCAGCTTTTAACGATTTCTTCAGAAATTTCGTTGTTCAAGAAGTTATTAGTAAACTTTCCGAAAAAGGTATAGTTGATGTAATGTCCAGTTTAGGAAAAACTTCAGATAGCATTGAAGGAGAAATCAAAGCTGATTTAATGGAAATGGGAATCAAGCTGAAGAACCTCAAGTTCGGGGGAATCGACACTACACCTGAATATCGTGACAGACTCTTCTGGATGCGATCTGGTGTTTCTGCAAACCAAATCCAACAGTATGCTGGAATGGCTCAAGTTACTGCAGCATTACCCGAAGGAGGAAGTGGTTTAACTGGAGCAGTTATGGTGAACAACCTATTCTCTAAAAGCGAAATAAAACAAGCAGATAAATTAGAGAAAAAAGGTGAAGTAGAAGCAGCATTTATCACATGTAACCAGTGTGGAAACAAAGTATCACCCGCAGCTCGTTTTTGTGGTGAATGTGGTGATCCTACCGACGATGAGAAAAAAGGCGAAATTAAGTTCTGCACTGAATGTGGTGCTAAGAACAGTCCTGATGCTAAATTCTGTGCAAGTTGTGGACATAAATACTAATTCTCTTTTTTTTATTTTTCTTTCTTTTTCTTTAGTTTCTGATAATATTTTTAAGTGCATGTTCCAGCGTCAAAATTATGAGTCTCACAGTTAAAATGAAAATAATTATTATTTCATTAAGTGTTATAGTGGCAGCAGCTGCAATAGCTACCCCAACTACAATAGTTTTAGTAAACAAAAACAGTTCGATTCATATAAATCTTCTTGAAAACGCTGGAGTTATGATTGAAGCAAAAGGTGTTAGAATCTATATCGATCCTATCAACCTACCTGATAATTATAGTGATTTACCAGCTGATGCAATATTAATTACTCATGAACATGGAGATCACTATCAGAGTACTATGATAACTATGCTTAAGAACGATAATACAAAGATTGTTTTTCCTGAAATCATGGATTCATATATCTCTCTTTTTGATGGTATAGGTGTTCTTCCAGGAGATGAATTTAATGTTGGATCAATAAAGGTCTCATGTTTTTACATGTATACAGAAACTAGCCATCCACAGTCATCAAATTATACCAGTTACATCATTGACATTAATGGTTTTACCATCTTTCACGCAGGAGATTCTTGGAATATTCCTGAATATGCACAACTAAAAGGTTTAATCGATGTTGCAATGTTACCTTTAGGTCCCGGATGTCAAACTATGACAGGCATGGATGTTGTGAATGTTATAGATGTTCTTGATGCTAAATATTTCATTCCTATCCACTATGGAGTAGGTGCTGATGTTAGCTTCATCAATACTTATGGTTCAGCTGTTGAAAATGCAGGTTGTGAAATAATACATCTTTCCTACTTTGAATCATATTATTTCTAAATACATTTTTTCTTTTTTTCTCTTATTTTCATTTGAATAGTAGTTTTTACCAACTCAAAATATTTTAAAATAAATCAATATATTATCTTTTTAGATTTCATGGTCCGCGATAAGATTCCTAATAACATGGATGTTGCTGAAATTCAGCTGTTAGTCGATAAAATAGAGCTTCAACTTAAACAATTTCAGATTCCACATGTTAAAGTTTCAGCTGATGATTTGTTGAATTATTTCTCTTATGATGCTCCAACTGGAGACACAACCACTCTTAAGGATGTTCTAGAAAATAAATGGCTTCTTTTACATGAAATTGTAGAAATAAGTGAACTTAAGAAAAATAATTTACCTTTATCAATTGAGTTGTTTTATGATCACTTCGATAAGCTTCTAGATGCTCATATGACTGCTACAGAATATGAATTCTATCTTGCAAAACAGCTTAATGATTTGGATTGGGTAAAAAAACGTCTTCCTTTGCTAACTATGTGGTTAGAAGATCCTGAATTACCTAGTAGAATCCAAAGGAGATGTTTAAAATTACGCGAAAAATATTTCTTCTAATACCCAAAATACTTATTTAAAACTTATGAGCACTTAATTTATGGCTGTAGGTTATTTAGTAGTAGGAATTATTATTTTTGTTTCAGTAGTATTTGCACTTGTGGTTAGTATATCAGCGAGAAAAATAGATTTCAGTGATCGTTTGATTAGTCCTAGAACAAGAGAAAGATTGTTAGATAGAATATCTCGTAGAGATCCAGAAATAATGGCAGCTATGCCTGCTCCAGCTCCAGAATCTTATGAAAAAGCAAAGAGATCTCGTAGGAGACCAGCGAAACCTAGCAAAAAAGCTGATTATGAAGCTGCTGATGAAGAATCAATTGTTTTTGGGGATTTTGGTCCAAAAGATGAAGAAATTCTTGATGAAGCTAAAGAAGAAATAGAAGCTGAAGAAACTGTCAAATCATCATTATTTACACCTCCTCCTCCACTTCCAGATGAAGGACTAGGAGCTCCTATTGAAAGAGAAGAATCTGTCTTAATTGAAGAACCAATCTTTACTGAAGATGACATAGAAGTAGAAGAAAAAGATCTTTCTAGAGATCTCTCAATACAGCTCCCAAAGAATATGTGTATAGATGAGGTCTTTAGACTGAAAATTACTCTAATCAAATCTGAAGAATTTTCTGAAGATTTGACATTAAAAGAGCTGGAATTAGATAAGGAAGAAGCTAAATATTTCTCATTAAACGTTACCAAACTAGGTGAAAAAGTAGTTGAAGCAACAACTAGAATAACTGGATTAAAAGAAGGAAGTTTAATTATTAGACCTATTGCTGTTGGAAATGTAGCAGTTATTGCTCCTGGACAAAGGACAATCTATTTTGATGCAGAAGAAGAGGAGATAGTGATAGAGTTCTTTATAACTCCAACACGTTGGTCATCGGATGTATTGAACGTTCTAAGAATAGAATTTGAACAAAATTATAAGATTATCAAAACTATAAATGTACCAATGAAAATTTACAAAAGAAAGCTTGAAGCAATTTTTGGTTTTAATATCTCAAAATGGCATCAATATGCTTTGTTCATCTATTCTGCAATAGGTACAATAGCTGGATTAATTAGCACTCTTCAAGAAAGATTTGTACCTTGGATCCAATCTCTATTCTCATAATCCCTTTTTCTTTTTCTTTTTAAAATTTACTAATTATCTTTTTACGAATAGACTAATTGTTGCAAATATCCATTTTAGAAGCACTATTACTGCTAAAATTATAATTGCGTTTGGATAGCTTGTTAGAAAAGGTATGTTTACATTAACGAACACAAAAATCATTTCCAACGCAGCTAATATACCAAGTACTATAGCTAACAATGTGAATGGACTTAACCAGCTGAACTCTTTCTTTAAAGAAGCTCTAATTGGGAAAACACTTGTACACATAGCAAAACC
>JAEOTG010000252.1 GCA_016839985.1 Candidatus Heimdallarchaeota archaeon
AATGAAAGTTTCTCGAGAAAATCCTCTTTCCAGTACAAGCGGAGGATCATACCACCCTTTTAGCTTAATTGAGGTTAGACTATCATCTCCATCAACTCGAACAAATAGTCTATCTAAACTACTAGCTAATGCTTTTGCCATTTCTGTTTTTCCTGTTCCCACAGATCCTTCTATAATGATAGGTAATCCCTTTTCAACTGCTCTAATCATTAATTTAAGCTCTGATTTTCTTCCAATAATCAGCTGAAAAATGTGATCTAGAACATCTTTGGGAACTTTATCTTTCTCTAACATCAATAACTGTAAAGAAGGAGAAATTAAAACTGTTATTGTTGGGGTTTTAAAGAAAAAAGAGAAGAAGAAAAAATTAGTAGTTTTTAGCTGATTTCTCAGGACGTACAAAAGCAATTATTCCTAATCCTATAGCCATGATTCCCGCAACAACAGCCATTGCAACACCATATGCTTTAAAATCAATAGTTGGAACAAGACCTTTTAAAACTGCACCAAAGATAAGAGGACCTAAAGCTGATGAGACTTTACCACTTAGTTTAGAAAAACCAAAGTACTCTCCAAATTTTTCTTTCGGAGCTAGTTCTGTAACCATTACTCTTTGAGCTGTCCAAGTTCCTCCTAATGCAACACCTGCAGAGCAACCCATAAGTAACATCATTATAAATGGGAAGTTAAAACCTATTGTTATAGGAGCCCAAACAAATATTCCGAGAATACCTAGTAACAGAGCAATTCCCCATAAACCACCAACTAAGAAGAAAGCGTTTTTCGCACCAAATCTTTCAGCAAATTTACCAATGAAATATGTAAAGATAACAGCTGCCACAGTTGCTATGATAATGAAAATAATTGCGAATAGATCTTTTGAGATTCCAGCTCCTTCAATTTGAAGGGCATCTGTAACTAATGGCGTCATATATGCAACGATAACGTTTGCTACATCAACAACAAAGAAGTAACCAATGATAAAAATGAACATTTCACGGTGTTTTCTTATATCTCGAAAAGTTTTACCTAATTCCTTGAAAGTAGTTTTGAATAGTTGTCGTTGTTCAACCGTTCTTTTCTTTTTCTGTCTTTCTCGTACGAATAGTATGGGTATTCCAAAAACCAGGAAAAGACCCATTGGGACCACAAAAACCCACCATTCTCCTGTGTAACCATATTTAAGTTGATAAGTCCAATCAGCTTTACTAACAACATCACCATAAATCATTATTAGAGGATACATAACTAACAATGAAATTATTGTTCCCAAATAACCAAAAGCGACTCCAAAACCTCCAACTTTTCCTACATCTTTGGGAGCAGCTATAAATGGTAACATAGCATCATAGAAAGCAAGACTCCATTGATAAGCAATATTAGCAATTACATATAGAACTAGAACAACAAATATATTATGAAAGAGACCAAGAAGACTTGAGAATATCAAAATAACTCCTGTCAGACTAATAACAAAAGGCCTTCTTTTTCCTACAGCATCACTTAAGGCTCCCATAATTGGCATTCCTATAGCTGTTACAACCTGCATAACAGCAACTACAGTTCCAAAAACAAAGCTTGCATCTCCATAGGTTAACCCATGTTCTTTTTGAGCAATTACCAAAACATATCTATTGATAATCAAACTGACTATTATCATAGAATAAATAGTATTAGCTAAATCGTACATTGACCAATAGAAAACATTCTTCTTTGATGTCTTTGTTTCTATTTCTACAGCATCTTCTAAAATTTCGGACATAAGGAGTGAAATAAGATAGTCATTTAAAAATAATTCCTAAAAATTAATATGATTAGAATGCATTAGAATTCCCAATAGTCTGTTAAAGCACGTTTTACTTGACTTAACATACTATTTGTATGATTTGAGATTCTTATTTCTTGAAGTTTTTCCATAATTTTTGGCTTATATCCAAGCAAGCCTTTGAAGAATTTCTTACTAACTTCTTCTAATAGTTCTATTTTATAACCTCCTTCTAAGGTACAGCTTATTTTTCCTTTACAGAGTCTATTAGCTAGTTGATTAATGATGTATCCTGCACCAAAAAAAGCGTTATTGTTCAAATTCAAAATACCTACTGGATCTCCACTTAAAGCGTCAAATCCCACAGATACAAGAATAATTTCTGGTTGAAATTGTTCAATAATATTCGAAGCAAAAATGAGAGAATGTAACCAATCTATCGACTCTGTTCCAGGTAAAAGAGGAATATTAACATTATACCCCATCCCTTCAACAATTCCAATCTCTGTTGGATATCCTGATCCTGGATATGAATACATTGGATGGGCATGTATTGAGACGTAAAGAATATCCTTCCTATGATAAAAAATATGTGATGTTCCATTTCCAAAATGATGGTCAATATCTAGAATGACAACTCTTCTATAACCTTTTCTTGAGATTAACCACTCTGCAGCAACTGCAATATTATTGAAAAAACAGAATCCTCCTGCGGAATTTGTTTCTGCATGATGACCTGGTGGTCTTACTACTGCAAAACTTGTTTTTGAGTAATTCTCATCAACTACTTTTACTGCTAGTTTTGTTGCTCCTGCAGCTAATTTTGCAATATCGTAAGTATGCTCATTTAATGTGGTATCCAAAGTTATTATTCCTCCACCTGCTTTGGATATAGCTTCAATCTTAGCAATATGATCAGGAACATGTACAGATAACAAATCTTCTTTTTCTATAGTTTCTGGTTTTATGATTTCTATTGTTTCTTTACACTCTACCAAAAGCTCTCTTGCCGCGTTAATAGTGTGCTCTAGTCTTTCGGGTGATTCAGGATGTGCTCTATCCATCACATGTTTCTTGAATTCATCTGAATAAACTAAAGTTAAATCATTCATCCAAAAGAAGATTCCACTTACCTCAAATAACCTTTTTGTTAATTCTATTCCATTAATTATTTTGAACCTATTCCATATCTCTTAAATATAGGTGTTTTAGGTTTTTCATCATTGTGTTCAGGTGGAAACTTTGAGCTTCATGTTAGACCTAGGATTATCTCTTTTATTTGCAATACCTATAATGGTTTCAAACGCAGTCCCAGCAATTCTAGGTGGTGGATATCCAATAGATGCATATAGAAATTTTTTTGATGGCAAGAGGATTTTAGGAGATCACAAAACTATTCAAGGATTGATTAGTGGGATTTTTGCAGGTTTTCTTTCTGGAGTTATAGTGTGGATTATTTCTGGAGATTTTATGTTAAGTCAATATAACTCTGTTGGCTTTCATTTTCCATTTTGGATTGGAGTTCTTATGGGTTGGGGATGCAATTTTGGAGATTTATTTGGCTCATTTGTTAAAAGAAGATTAAATCTAGAATCAGGAAGTAGTTTACCTGTTTTTGATCAGATGGGTTATATTTTATTTGGTCTTCTTTGGAGTTGGATAGCATTCAGAATGTTACCATGGGTATTTTGGTTATCTCTACTAGTTATAGCACCTTTAATTCATATAACTGCAAACAGGTTAGCATATTTATTGAAAATAAAAGATGTTCCTTGGTAACTATCAGAGAGTGCGTGAATAAAGCGTGATATTTATAAATAAATGACAATATTGATTTCTATAGCAATAGAATAAGTAGTTTTCAATGACAACCAGTTCCGAAGATAGAATGTGCAAATTGACTTGCCACTCTTTTGTTTGTAGTAAAAGAATGCTACGAGTTATTAAGAATAATGGAAAAAAGACCTTCCTTTGTAAAATGGATGATGGTGAGTGTTTAGGTTACATGTGCAACTATGCAGAATGTAGAGAGAGAAAATTGAGTGATGCGGGAATGTGTATGAGACCTATTAAAGTTCCACAAAAAACACCAAATAAACATGTAACAGCCCAGCTATCTCAATTTGAATATATGAGCCCAAATGACCTTGATGACAAGTTTAAGAAGAAGTTATCCAGAAAATTCAAATAAAACTTTATAATAAAATGACTTACCTCTCGCGGAAAGGTTAAATATCTGTTTAAACAATTTTTCACAATATATAGAGCTGAGTGATATGATGCCTAATACTTCTGGTGTGGAGAAAAAATTATTCTCTTTCGGAATTCCAAGCTTAGATGAGATTCTAGGAGGAGGTATTCCTGCGGGATCTAATGTTTTGATAGAAGATGAAATTGGAGCAGAAGCAGATCCTTTTGTTCTTCAATTTCTTGCTGAAGGATTAAGAACAGGGGAATATGGATATATTTTTTCTACTGAGCACCCTTATGAATATTATAATGAAATGATGACTGGAATAGGTGTAAATCCTGATATGCTAGAAGCTACTGGACGACTAAAGTTCATTGATGCTTTTAGTAATCCCTTTGGTTATACCGATGTAAAAACATCACATGAACATGCTGTTCATAATCTTAGTCAACCAAGAGAAATAAATGAAACAATTAGAAGGTCATTTTTACATGTTCAAAATCAACAAATCTTGAAAAGAGGTATTGTTGTTTCCTTATCATCAATAGTTTATGCAGCTGATGATAGTAAGAAAATAATTTTCTCATTCTTACAAAACAGACTGGCTGCAAACAAAAGAGAAGGATCAGTTACAACTTTTACACTTCATCATGATGCACATGATCCCATATTAGTAAAAGCAATAGAACATAATTGTGATGTAACAATAAGAGTAACCAAATCACATACTAAAGCAGAAAGACCAATAACAGAAGTAAGAGTGATAAATGTAAAAGGAAAACCTGAACTAACAGGAGAACCTATTCTTTTTGAATTTATAAGTGGTAAAATCATACCTTATTATGAGGAAGAGATGTTCTAACTACAAATTGAACTCTTCTTTTATTTTTTCTGCAACCTCTCTTTGACTCAGATGTGTATTATCTATTCGAATATAATTTTCTCTGAAATAAAAATCTCCT
>JAEOTG010000253.1 GCA_016839985.1 Candidatus Heimdallarchaeota archaeon
AGGGGATATAGATGTTGTATTTTCTAAGGGTGAGAAGTTCATTGAAGTTCCTAATATATTTGCTAGGAATAATCCTAGAATCAACGTTGAAACAAATATCAAATTCTTAACTTTGTGTGTTCGCAATTCGTATGCACCTTTCGATTTATTAAAGCGCTAGCTTTTGCCTTTTTAAACTTTATTTCTTCAAAGAAGATGTAAACAATTCTTCATGATTACATTGTCAACAAAATTCTTATTTGACAGAGTGATTATTGTAATAATAAGACTTTAAATACATAATCTGCTCTGGAGAAAGAAAAAAGATGTCTGAAATACGTGACAAACTCCTAAAAGAAGAATATAGAAGTAAGGAAAATCTGAAAAAACTTCCTATAATTGCTCTCTTAGATATTAATGAAGACGAAGTCGAACTACTGAAAGGATTTCAACTAGAAACAATTGAAGATCTTTCAGACAAATGGAGTGACCATTACGATAAGATCGCTAAGAAGATTCCCAAAGAAAGGATAAACAGTTGGATTGCTGGAAGTAGACTTGTTTTAGTAGAAGAAAAAGAAAAAGTTAGTGCAGGTGCAAAGATAGTAATGGTAGGAATCGATAATGCAGGAAAAACATCATTGTCTATAGCTTTGAAACATAGAAGCACACTATCATCATTATTCCAGAAATTATATGCTTTAGCTCCAACTAGAGGTTTACTTCGTGAAAAAATTGATGTTTTTAAGATGGATATTTTTATTCATGAATTAGGAGGGCAAAGCATTTATCGTGAAGATTATCTAGAAAATCCAGATCAGTATTTTGTTGGCACAGATATAATTCTTTTTGTGATTGATGTCCAAGCAAAGGATAGATTTGAAGAAAGTTTTGAGTATCTAAAGCAGATAATAAACGTTACAAATAATCTGAAACTTAAAGTACCATGGAAGATATTCTTTCATAAATCGGATCCTGAATATGAAATTGATAAAAAATCTCTAGAAGTTTTCGAATCTATAACAGATTATATGACAAATAATTGTCCATTTTTTGAACCAGCAAAAGATATGTTCAGAACGAGTGTAAAAATAAGGTCATCTATTTTGGGAGCATTTTCACATATGTTTAGAGAAATATCTCTCATACAAGAAGGCGTAAAAGAAGCATCACAGAAGGTTGTTGAGCAACTAAAAGCAGACTTCTTTGGATTATATGATTATAGTATTAATGTATGCTTTGCACAACATTCTGAAAAGCAAGAACTTGAAGATTTAGCTCATAATGCGTATTATGAAGCTATTGAAAATATAGATAAATTGCGTGAACCCTTCCTGAGAATTAGAAGATATACTTTAGATGATGGTACAAATGAAATTTTTATTCTTCGTGATTTAAAATTTAAAGAAGATCGTTACATCATGGCACTATTAACTCCTGATGAAGAAATGGCAAGAAATCTTGATCAAGATGCAATACAAGAAATTATTGAGGATCATCTAAAAGATTGGATAGAATTTAGAGGATATGCTAGATTTCCACTTGATTAGTTCTTTATTCTTAGATACATCTGTAAAGTGGTTTAGTTTCTTAGTTTTAACTTTTTTAACTCTTTCAGATAGCCTTCTGCTTTATCGATATGCATAAAATCTATAAATTAAAATGATAATCAAAAAGCAGCCTTGGTAGCTCAGTGGTCTAGAGCGGTGATCTCGTAAGGTCATCGAGAAAATCACAGGACAGGGGTTCAACTCCCCTCTAAGGCTCCATATTCTGTTTCTAGTTAAACTTTAAATACAGCCTTTTTTCCATTCTATTATGGTTTCACATTTATTCATTGTTAATCCTAAAGCTCGTGATGGAAAAATAGGAAGATTATGGCCTGAAGTAGAAGAGGAGATTAAAAAAAGAAATTTTGATTATGAATGCGTTCTTACTGAACATCCAAAACATGCAATACAGATTGCAAAGGACAAAGGAAAAGATTTTGATTGTGTAATTGCGACTGGTGGGGATGGAACCGTAAATGAAGTTGCGAATGGACTTTATGATTTAGATAACACATTTGGTTTACTACCTCTAGGAAATGGAAATGATTATGCTCTTGGTCTTAAGTATGATGCAAATTACCACAGAAGCTTAGATATTTTAGAAAAAGGGAAAACACTCGATTTAGGTGTTGGAATTGCACAGGCTGATGATGATAAGAGATACTTTGTTAATATTGTCGACACAGGTGCTGGAGCAACAATCTCAGTTTCATCTTTTACAGACGCCAAATGGTTGAGAGGATTTGCGAAGTACTATTATCTTGCTTTCAAAGGTATTGGCAAATATAGGTTGGTGCCTACAAAATTTCAAATTGATGATAATGATGAAATAAGTTTTAAATTGTTGATAATTTCTGTTGGTTTTGGTAGTCGCTTTGGGGGAGGATTTCATATGTTACCAGATAATTATCCGTTCTATGAGGATTTTGCTATTTGTTACGCTGGAGATATCAGAAAATTAAGACAATATTATTTGCTAAATATATTAAAACCTGGTAAACATCTAGGGAAGAAAGGTGTTGAATATACTAGAGGAAAAAAAGTTAGTTTGGAACTAGGTAAACCTTTGCCTGTGGAAGTAGAAGGAGAGATAGTAAATTATGGTGCAACTAGCATTAAGTTTGAGGTTGCTCCAAGACGAATTAGAACTGTTGTACCAGAAGAACTTATTGCTATAAAAAAGGAAAAAATGAAGTAGAATAATTTGTGTTCGGTTTTTTTCGAGAAAAAAATATAAAATTATCTCTACTAAGTTTTTTATGAGATAAATAAAGCAAAAATTCCTGATTTGGAGAGATACTCGTGCATGTAGGTTTCCTCGTAAAGAATTTGACTTATGATGAGATTAGCTCAAAGACTATTTCTATACCTGATGAAGATAGAAATATGTTTCCTAAGGAAGGAGTTTTATTTTTCATTGAATCTTTTGATGAGTATTATGGATCTCACTTGACAAAAAAAGGCAAGATTACAGGTTTAGATGATTGGTTTAAAACAAATCCAATCAAAAATGATGATGTTATTATCATCTCCAAATATTCTGAAGGATTCTATCTTTCAACAACTTCTGAAATCATAGACCAACAACAACATTTCAATATAGAAATGGAGCGAATATTATCATTAGAACCAGATGATATTTTATGCCCCAATTGTAGATATAATTTGGAACATGCTGGAAGAGGAACAAAGGAAGATTCTTATATGCTAAAATGTGCTCGTTGTGGTTTTACTTTGGTTAAGAAGACTGATTTTGATCTATTATCATAGTAATAATCAATACAAAAATTGTGTATTGCGAATAGCTGGGAGAAAATATCTGAGTATTATGTGCATTTTTGTGTTGGTTATGATTTATCTACTTGAATCCTATGCTACATAATATTTGGATTGCTAAAGATACAGGTGAATGTCTCTATCATAGAAAGTATGGTAGCATAGATCATGATGAGAATCTGATTACAAGCTTTTTGAGTGCTATAGAAATTTTTGCTCAAAATATCGATAAAGGCTGTGATTATCTTCAAACTACTAGTTATAAGTTTATTTACATTACTGGTAATCAGACTGTTACTGTAGCTTGTATAGACAGTGGGGATGATGAAAAAACTATTAGACAGAATCTGGAAGATATCCAGAATGAGTTCCAGAATCGTTTTTCAGCATCATTAATTGATTGGAATGGAAGAGTTGAACAGTTTTCAATAATGAAGCAATTCGTTGACAAACATCTAAAAAAATACAGTAAACCTCTAAATAATTTATCAGAATCCAAATTAGAGCTTAATCCATTAACTATAAGAAGAGATACAAGTCAGATTTTTAGTCCTCAACAAGAAAAAGTTCTTTCATTGCTAAAATATAAAGGATCAGCTACATTGAATGATATAGTTAAACTAATGAAATTATCTGAAAATGATGCTGAAAAAGCTGCTAAAGGTTTACTATATAACAATGTAATTCGTCAAATACCAAATTCTTAATCTTATAGAATTAGAAGCTTGGATTTGTGTATTTGAATCAATTAATTTTTAAGAGAATATCTCTTGATATTATAAAGAATAACATATTGATTGGTGTTAAGTATGCAAATTATTAGTAAACTTCTACAATTTCAGACTAAGGGTGAAATAGACATTATAGATCTAACATCACAGTTTAGCAGGTATGTAGTAGAATCGAACGTTAAGGAAGGAGTACTTCTCGCAAATGTAATCGGTTCTACTGGAGCTTTGACAACTATTGAATTTGAATCGAGAGTGCTTGATGATTTTCGGCAGATACTGCAAAAATTAATTCCAAAAGGTGCAGGTTATAAACACGATATAATTGATTCTAATGCACATTCCCATCTACGTGCATCTTTGATAGGTCCAAGTTTATCTATTTCAATCCAAAATGGTAATTTAAAACTAGGAACATGGCAACAGCCAGTATTTGTTTGCTTGGATGTTCGATCAAGGTCTAGAACAGTAGCAGTCACTATTATAGGAGAATAGGAGAAATGTCTACAGAGTTTATTGTTGTAAGATGTAGTAATCTAAAATGTAGTCGGTTCAGTTATTGCAAAGCTAAACAAAAAACAAAGTTATGTCCTTATTGTGGCAGGAGAATACAATTGAGTAAAACCAAACATTATCCTGCAGAAACTACAATTATAGCAAGAAAACTAGTTCAAGAATTTAATAAGAGACTTGGAAAAATGAAAGAACCTAAATGGTATAAACCTGAATAGAAAATTCTAGAAATAAGGATTATACTTAGAGTTTTTCTTGAAAGAATAATTATATTTAACGTCAAAATATTTTTTTACTAACACTCCTACAGATAAGTAATGTTATTTTTGAAAGAAACAATCGAGCTACTTAGAGATTCCCCCTTCAAGCAATTTGTACTAATGGAACTTGAAAGAGAAAGAATCTACCAATCTTTTGTTCAAATTGATGAATTAGATGAAATTAGTCAAATTTGGTTAAGCTTTTCTCGTTTTTGTGCAGATTCACTTTCTGATGTTTCATCCCTAGCCAATTTATTATACAGAAGATATTTGGACGAGTGGACAAGAGATAAATCACAAATTGAAGAAGATAAGCAAAGAAAAGAGAATCTTACATTCAGGATTGAGAATTTACAAGAATTTCAAATGGAGTTAGCAATTTTAATGATAATCTATGCTGACATCGTCAATACTGGAATTTTTGAGACAAGCCCTTCTCCAATTTATTGTACATCGTATGTTGAAGGGTATAGAATTCTAAATAGCATTTCGCAAACTTATTTTGATTCAAATCACCCTAAATCATCAAGCATTGAAGAAGTTATGCTAGCATTTCTACTACTAAATCAAAAACAATACTTATTGCAGCTTCTTGAAGAATCCCCTGGAAGTGATGAAAATATGAAAAAATTGGAAGAGAGGGGTTCTTATGAATTGTCTCAAGCAAGATTTGATGTGTCTTTCACTTCACAATTCTTAAACAGATTAGGAGAAGAATGGTGGTGGAGAGACCCTATAGCTTCACATTTTGTTTTCGAAAGAAGTCTGTTTCATTTGCGTAAAGCTTTAGAAAATTATGAGGGTTTAACTGATGATCCAGAATTACAAGCTAAACAGATAAAAAATAACCAAATACCGATAAATCAAGCGTTGAGAAACAATGAATTAATCGATCACTATTTACGATTAAGTTTTGAAGCAGCTAAAGATGATAGTTTTAGAGCTAGCGTGGAGTACCTTAATCTAGTTTTAGGATTAGAAAAAGAAGCACTAGAAATACTAACAAAAAATACTCAAATTGATGATTGGAGCTTAAAATTCAAAGAAGAAATTATTAAGAAAGAGACTCTTCATACATTTTGGCACAGCATTTCAGAATTAGCAGCGAAAACTTCACAGCTAATAGATATAATTCCAACAAAAGAAGATGGAAAAATTCAAGATATAATTCTGCAAATTGAGAGTATAGTAAATAGACCAGGATTAAAGGTTAACATAAATTATGTCAGCAGTTTACCTTTCGTTTATCTCAATTATGTTCAAGAAATAAAGATAGCAATTTTAGAAAAAGCTCCACATTCAGAGGCAATAAAGAGAGCAGAGCAAAATTTCTCTAGGTTCATTGAGAGATTAGAATATGCAACAAAAGATATAGCAGAACAACTAAGAAGTATGGAGAAAAAAGGGAAGAAAGCTAAAGTTGAAAATGTGGAGATGTTATTAGAAGAAATTAACAATATAAAATTATCAGCATACTTCCTCCCGAAAACAGAAAGGAAAGTTTACATTGTCAAAGATATTGAATGTTTGGATTTCATTGCTAATTCAATTAATCTTGAGTTATATCTTAAAGATAAGGAAGTGAATGAAGTGCTGGATTTGATATATCATGCAAAAGCTCATTATTACTCAACAAAAGC
>JAEOTG010000254.1 GCA_016839985.1 Candidatus Heimdallarchaeota archaeon
ATAATGGAGAAAAAGAGTTTTACAGAAGTTCAGCTGTTATTACTTTCGAAGAGAAATACAGAGACAAAATTGATATTTCTACAATTCAAACAAGTCATAGATTGAGATTAGCAGCTAAATCTGTTGATACAAAGAATTTCATTGATGATGGAATAAAATTCTGTAAAGAAGTAAATAAGCAATTAGCTTGATGAAGAGGTTAGTAAATGTCAGTTAAGACCCGTATTGATATTCTAGTTGAAAGTGTTGAAAATTCTTTAATCTTAATGATTGGAGAATCTGGAACAGCCAAGGAAGACTTAACATACAGATACATTGAGGATGGTTTAGAAAAGGGAGAAACTGTCTTAGTTATTCTTTTTGCTCATTCAACAGCTGATTTTGTTGAAACATTGAACAAAAAGGAAATCAACGCTGAAAAATACATTAAAAGTGGAAATCTGAATTTTGTTGACGTTATTTCTTTCAGATCAATACCTAAAGAAAAGCCACCTAATACAATAATGCTTGAAAATGCTAATGACTTACTAACTTTATCAGTTACAATCAATGATATATCCTTGAAAACTTCAAAGCTAAGAATTGTTTTTGACCAACTTTCACTTATGATGCTTTATAATTCACCAATGCAAGTTTTAAATTTTCTACAAACCCTAGCATCAAGAATTAGACAAAGAAATCAAACAGCTCTTCTTTTGTTAGATACTGGTGTTATTGAAGAACATATAGAAAACACACTACATACTATAGTTGATATGGTTGTAGAAACAAAAAGAACTGATGAACCTTCAGGGACTCAACAATTGGTTCGAATTAAGTTTGCTAAACACCAATACGAACCTCGATGGGTACAAGTTGTTTAGGTAAATCTCTAGAGTGAGAGATGGTTTTGTTATTCAATTTTCTATTTGTAGAAATATCTGATATATACAACTCCTAATAATGAGATTAAAAAGAAACTTCCTCCTATGATAATTGCAGTATATATCCAACCACCTTCAGTCACCTCTTCAGGATTTTGAAGCGCAAAGACATTATATTCAATCATATCAATATAAGTATCAACATTATTGATATTCAACAAAGGTGTTAACATTGCAAGTTTAGCATTTGTATCTCTAGCGATTTGAATTATCAAATCTTCTTCTATTTGTGGTTGCGTTACTATTGTAGAGATATTTTCTGTTTTCATAAGTTCAACAATTTCTTGGATATGCTGGGCTGACGGTTCTGAGCCTTCATGTTCTTCTATTACGCCAGCACGATCTACTTCTAGTAGCTCTAATAAATAATAGAAAGAGGGATGATGAACTACAACCTTTAATCCTCTTAATTGATCTGCATATTCTCCTTCTACTCTTGAAATTAGGTTATCTAATTCCGATAAATAATCATCTCGATTAGTTTCATATTGCGTTTTATGAGTGAAATCCAAGGTTATTACAGAATTAGTGATGTTTTGAACAAAAGATTTTGCTAAAATAGGACTCATCCACACATGA
The DNA here is from genome assembly GCA_016839985.1 of Candidatus Heimdallarchaeota archaeon. Taxonomy (GTDB): domain Archaea; phylum Asgardarchaeota; class Heimdallarchaeia; order Heimdallarchaeales; family Heimdallarchaeaceae; genus UBA460. The sequence continues at coordinate 1,503 of JAEOTG010000254.1, forward strand.
GGATTTGGATCACCTGTTACAGGATCTTCTTCCATTATTTCTGGTTGAGCTAATGTGAGAACATTAAGAGAAGGAAACGCATCTAATACATTTTGAACCCAAGGTTCAAGACCTGGCAAACCAAACATAACAAAAAGATCAGCGTCACCTATCATTTCAATTTCCCCAGATGTTAAAGAATAAGTATGAGGATCTTCAGATCCAGAAACTACAGCAACAGAAGAAAAGAGATTTCCTCCTATTTGATTAGCCCAATCTGCTATTATAGAAATGGTTGTTACAACTTTTACTTCACCAGTAGGTTCTTTTGCTACACCTAGTTTCGCAAATGAATCTGATGATTGAAAAAGACCAATTATCAGAATTGTTGATAGGAATAGAAAAAGCGACGCTTTCTTTTTCATCAATAATGAAGAATTGTATTAGTTATTTTAATTTTTGTTCTTGCACAAAAGATTATAAAATGGATTGAGAATTTATTTTAGGATGGCATCAATACTAGATTTCTTTCAAGCATTAGCTACACCCTTAATGCAAAAAGCAATCATTACTGCTCTTGTTGTTGGAGTTTTAGGAGGAGTTATTGGTGTATTTGTTTTGTTAAAAGGGATGGTTTTTCTTGGAGAAGCTATAGCTCATTCAGCTTTTGCTGGTGCTGCGTTAGGTATCCTTCTGGGTATTGATCCATTAATTACAATAATTATTTTTGGAGTAACAGCTGCAGTAGGAGTTGGTTACGTAAACGAAAAAAAAGTTATGAAAGATGAGGTAATCATTGGTATAGTTTTTACTAGCTTTATGGCTTTGGCAATTCTTTTTATTGGTCTAATGCCTTTTTATTCAACTGATGTAACCTCAATATTATTTGGTGACATTCTTCTTATTTCGTGGGAGAATTTCATTATGTTACTTTTTTTCGCAGGAGCAGTTTTGTTACTGTTATTTGCTTTTAAGAAAGAATTTTACTTAATCACTTTCAATGCTGAAATGGCTTCAATTGCAGGAATACCTGTTAGATTCTTGAATTATCTATTTCTAATTTTGATAGCATTAACTATTGATATATCATTGAAGGCAATAGGAGCAATTCTAGTATTCGCAATGATAGTTACCCCTGCAGCAGCAGCTTATCAATGGACTTTCAAGATTAACAAAATGATATTACTATCTGTAATTTTTGGTGTTGTTTCTTCACTCTTGGGTCTATTTTTATCTTATATTTGGAATCTTCCTTCTGGATCAACAATTGTCGGTATTGCAACATTAATTTTTGTTGTTTCTTTTATAGCATCTCCGAAGAGAAGAAAATCAGGTAGTGGCCATTTTGTTGAAAGTTGTGAGTATTGTTCGGAAACAATCGCTGGACAACAATATTGCTTGGATGAAGCATGTATAGCAAAGGATGTTCATCACAGACATGATGAAAAAGGGTTGATGATATATAGTTCTGAACTAAAAAAAGAAAAAACGTTAACAAAACACAAACATGATGAAGTAGGTGAACACATTGAAGACTAAGGCTAATAAAAAAACTGAAACCACATTTTGTCCTGATGATATTATAGTTTGCATGAAAGATGTCAGTGTTGTTTTTGGAAACGTTGCTGCTTTATTTGAAATCAATCTTGATATTGAAAGAGGAGAGTTTATTGGAATTTGCGGACCAAATGGTTCTGGAAAAACAACTCTTCTTAAAACAATCATGGGAGTTCAAGAAACCTTAGTAGGAGAGATTAGACTTTTTAATGAAAAAGTTGATGACCATCTTTCTAAAGAGATAAGGTTCAAAATAGGTTACGTTCCTCAAAGAGTTGAATTTGATCGCAATTTTCCCGCTCTTGTCAAAGATGTTGTAGAAATGGGACGTTATGCTAAAGCTGGTTTGATAAGACCTTTAACAAAAAAAGACAAAGAAAAAGCATTTGATGCTCTAAGATTAGTGGAAATGGACTTTGCTGCTAATAGACCAATTGGACATCTCAGTGGAGGACAACAACAGAGAGTTCTTATTGCTCAATCACTAGCTTCAGAGGCTGAAGTTCTTCTTCTTGATGAGTTTACATCAGCATTGGATTTCAAGATGACTGAAGAAGTCATGGAGCTACTAGATTTTCTCAATAAGACACACAAAATTACCATTGTGACAATTGGTCACAATTTAGAATTATTGAAAGCTTACTGTAATCGTATAATCTGTCTTAACAAGGTTATAGCTTTTGATGGTAAACCAAATGATCCTGAATTAGATGTAGCTGTTAATATGATATTCCACTAAAAGAGCTAATATTGAATATAAATTAAATAAAAAAGAAATCTCACTAATTGTTTAAGTCTATTTCTTAGCTTCTTTTCGTTTGAGTACTATGTCAATAGTTGATACAGTTTTCACTCCGTCGTCACTTTCAATTTCTTCTGATCCTATTGCAACATCAGCGATTTCTACAATGTCAGGTAAGAATCTTCTTTTAGTTATTTCAGCAACATCAACTGCTTTGCTTATTGATCTTCCTCTTGCCCTTATTACACACCCTTCTTCTCCTTTATTGAAGATTGTAACAACAACTAGACAATAGTTCATAGTACGTTTTCGACCAATGTATACGGCATTTTCTTGTTTCTTAGACATGATGTTCATCCTCATTGTGTTAATAGAGTTATAAAATCATACATACAGTCTCTTTTAAATCTTATTTTGTCTCATATTAGTAAAATAAATGAAAATTAGGAAGAAATGGATTTCTAGTCTTCCTTGAGTTTCTCATATTTTCTTTTATGGAAAGATTCTTCGAAGCTTTCATGATAGATAGATTCATCATATTCCAGTTTATACTCTCTTTCTTTAGGAACAATAAGATTGATAGCATCGTCAACTCGTTCTATTTCAACCTTGAGACCTTCTTCATTGTAGGGTTCACCTTCAACTTCCCCAGGTATGGGGATTCCTTGAGATTCAACAGTCATTTTCCTTCCACGGGAGAACCAAACACCTTTCATACCTACATGGTTTCCAGGAATTGCTCTCATTAACATTGAAATTCTTCTCAAACCTTTCATACTATGAGCTAAAACAATCCCTAAATCTTTATTTTTTCTTGAAATATATGGATTTCCAGGTAAAACATGAAAACCTGCTATATCATCTCCAAAAGCTGCAAAAGCATTTGTCAATTCTTTTATTTCTATAGGATCATGATCGTCAATAGTTAGCACAGCAGGAACATTTGGAAATTTGAGTACATATTTGAATGCAAGATAATTATATTTTATAACTCCAATTTTCATCCATTTCATTTCGGTAAATGCAGCGGCTGCAGCTTTTGCAGTAAACCCACCATCAGTCATATCAAATGCATAATAGGTTTTATCTCCAGAACACATTATAGCTGGAAACTTCTCTGTATGCCCTTCTACAAAGATTTCTAAACTCTCTTTTAAACGATAAGGAATTGAATGTGTTCTATGCCAGTCACACATTGATCCTGCTGAAACAAGGCCAAGTGTAATTTCTGGGTGGTTAACTACAACATCACCCATATTTGTCGCTGTACCATCTCCCCCCATCGCCACTAGCGTTTTATATCCTTCTTCAATTGCTTTTTCCGCTATTTCTACTTCATGCCTTCCTTTTTCAGTTAATTTATATTGAAAATCTCCGATATATTCTTTGGTAGTTTTTAATATTTTATCCAAATTTTTACCTAATCTACCAGAATTAGCATTTGGATTAATAATGATAAAAGGATCAGATTTCATCTAGAAGATTGGGTTGATGACTAATATATAAAATTAATCCAAAAACGATAGAATCTCTTGAATTTACCTTATTTTGAGATGAATTTAAATAGATATATTTTAAAGGATGGATAGATAAAATTAATCGTGATATTATGAAATGTCCTAATTGTGGAACAGAGAACGCAGAAACAGCTCGTTTTTGTGGAAAATGTGGCCAAGAGTTTGCTCTTAAAGCTAGTGCCCCCCCTCAACAAGCAGTCCAACAACAAAAACCTAAGAAATTTGTTAGGTGTTCTGATGATAAGCAAATTGGTGGAGTTTGTTCAGGTTTTGCAAAATATTTTGATTTAGATATAACTATGGTTAGACTTGTAACGATCCTAAGTTTTCTATTTACTGGTTCAGCAACTTTCTGGGCTTATATAATAACTTGGATAGTAGTACCCGAAGATGTTTGCGGGTTATAGTTTGAGCTCACTCTTTTTTTCTTTCTTTTTCTGTAAAGAAATCATCAAGTTTAGGTTTTTCTAGTCTTTTTATAAGTGGAAAAATTTCTTTCCAATGAATTTTCCTTATTTCTAAATTGTGTTCTTTAAGATATTTCAGAACTTTATCTGGGAAATCAGGTGCTATTAATATTCCTCTTACTTCCTTTTTCTCTTTTTCATTAAAATATTCAACATAACGTTTTAATTGATGTGCGTCTTTTGGAGTAGCTTTTCTTTTTTTAACTTCAATTATTGCATCTCCTTCCTTACTAATTCCTCTTATGTCAACTGGACCAACATCTGTTGCATATTCAGTTTTGAGAATTTGAAAACCAGGTTCGATTAACTCTGGATTCGAAACCAAATAACGAACAAAATCACTTTCATCTCCATAGATTTCCAATTCAGATTCATCACTAGCGTACCAAAGAGCGATCAGATCAAGACTAATAAATGTGATAGTTAGAATCTCTTTTGTTTTAGACCGTTGTGTAAACATTTCTAATAAATCATCTTTAACTTTAAACTCGATGGGACCTGCTTTAGGTTTTTGCCAATTTAGAGGTTTTACTCCTAATGGACCATGCAACACAATTGAAAGATCTTTCTTAATGAGAAGAAAACGATCTCCTTCAGCTAATGTTGATTTAATTCTTCCATCAAAAATTGCAGTGCTTCGACCAGCAATTAATATCATCTTTTCTCCTATAGTAGAATTCAATCTCTTTACAACTGAAGTAAGAGGAGTTAATGACAATATTTCTAAACCATCTGATACCATTGTTGGTCCTCAATAAAGCACTAAAATGATAATATTCTGATTAGTTAATAAATATGGTGTGTATTGTAAAAAATCATCACAAAACCTATAAAAGAGAAGAAACTTGAACCTATTAATCAAAACTCATCTGTTGAAGTGAGAACATGAATGATGTAGCCCAAATAATGTTATACATACAAATTGCTACAGTTGTAGGATGTTTACTTGTAGGTTCTTTTTTTGATCTAGTTAAAAGAGAAGTATCAGATATTCCTTGGATTGTAATGGCAGGAGTAGGGCTTATATCAACCATCATATTCATAGTTTTTGTTGAGGAAAAAGGTCATTACGGTAAGCTTATTGGTATAAATGTTGGAGTTGGAGTTTTAGTAGGTTTCTTACTGTATTATACTGGAATAATGGGAGGTGCAGATGCAAAAGCATTGATGGCTTTATCGCTTAATACAGCAATTTATCCGTTCAGTTTAGAACTTACAACACTTCCTGTATACGAATATGTTCCATCAATTTTCAATATTTTCTTTAATTGGCTGCTCGTAATGATAATCTTCTATCCTTTACCCTTATTATTTTATAATTTATACCTGAAAAGTACAGGTACAAAATTGTTTGAAGACACAGCAGCTAATTTCTCTAGTAAAATCTTGATGCTTATATCAGGATATTTAATACCCGTTGAAAAAGCAAAAGATAGGATGGATATAGTTTATTCCGAAGTATATAATGAGAAGGAAGAGAAATGGGAATTAAAACACTTCATCCAAGTTCAAGAAGTTGAGGAAGAAGAGGAATTTAAGAAAGAAATAGAAGAACAAATAGAAAAAACAAAAAGGAAAAATATCTGGGTTAAAGTTCTTCCACCAGGTATTGTATTCATGTTAATTGGTTACATTGTAAACCTGTTTGTAGGAAACGTTTTGTTTGCTATATACCATTTCACTCTTTGACTAGTAATTTTTTGATAGAAGTAAAATAATATATAGCACTTTTCAATTTTTAAATTTGATAAAAATGGAACCTAAAGACATAGCTGCAAAGGCTATTGAAATGGTCAAGAGCAAAGAAATTGAAAAAATCATTCCATTGATTGAAGAACAGTATGATGAAGAAAAAGATGTTCTCAAGAACTTAATTAGTGTTCAGATTCAAATGAAAGAGATAGGTGGAGGATATCCACCTGTTGGAAAACAAATCACAACAATTGATGAAATTATCACATACTCTGATAAAGCTATTAATTATGCCTTAGAAAAAGGAGATAAATTGACTGCAGGTAAATTAAATCACAATGTAGCCTCCTTCTGCTTACCGAATATGGATGATGGTGTCGATGAAAGATTAATCGAACCTGCGTATAGGACTGCAGTAAAAGATTTAGAACTTCGTGAAGAAATTGGTGATAAAGTACCAATGCTTTGGGCTAAATGGCTAGTGGGTGTTGCTGAGTTTGTCAAAGGAGATGCAAAAAAAGGAATCAATACACTAGAAGAAACTGTTAAACTAGCTTTAGAAGATCCTGTGGACAAGAGTATTGAAGCTTGGAGTAAGTTGATGATAGGTAAATTTTACTTCAAATCAGATACTAGTAAAAGAGATCTTGCGAGAGAGATTCTAGAAGAAGTTGGAGAACAATTCAAAGAACAAGAAGATAAATGGGGCTTGGATACACTAAAAGATATAATGAAAACATATTTCTAGTTTATCATTTTTCTTCATTTTTCTAATTTTTTCTTTCACTGGATAATTCTAACTCTTTTTTTATCTTAACTCCTATGTCTCCAACAATGTAGTCTAATACTTCTTGTGAATCAGCTTGAAGTCTGAAACAGCGATTGAAGTATGTAAGAATAGCTTTAACATCATTTTGAAGAATTCTGTAAGCTCTAGTTAGAGGTATAAGTGGAGAACATCTAGAAACAGCATCTTTTAAAGCAAATTTCTTTGATTGTAGAAAATCAATAGCAAAGAGATTATCATTATGATAGATAAGATTATG
>JAEOTG010000255.1 GCA_016839985.1 Candidatus Heimdallarchaeota archaeon
AAGAAGGTTTCAAACCCACTAAAGCATTTATTGCAACTCAGAATGTTAGAGCAGCTCCTGGTGGAACAGGAGAAGCAAAAACAGGAGGGAATTATGCATCTACTCTTTATGAAACAAAAATAGCTCAATCTAAAGGGTATCCTCAAGTAATCTGGTTAGATGCGGTTGAAAGAAGATATATTGAAGAAGCAAGTGCAATGAATATAATGTTTGTAATTAACAATGAAATATATACTCCACCATTAGATGGAACCATTTTAAGAGGAATAACAAGGAAATCAGTTTTAGAACTTGCTGCTAATCTAGGTTATAAAATTCATGAAGAACAATTAGATGTAAACCTTGTTGTTGAAAAGATAGAAAAAGGTGAATGTTCAGAAGCATTTTTTGTTGGTACTGCAGCATCTATAACGCCAATTAGTGAGCTACTATTTAATGAAAAGGAATACGTTATTAACAGTGGAAAAATAGGAAAAATAACATTGCATCTTTATAATGAACTCACTGGAATCCAATTTGGAAAAAAACATGATAGGTTTAACTGGATGATTAAAGTAATGTAGCTTTATAGGGAAAGAGTTAATTATTTTATACCAATTTTATTTTTGTGACATCTATTAATAAAATAACGAAAAAAATAATAGAATTTAGAGACGCAAGAGAATGGAAAAAATATCATACTCCTAAAAATCTTGCATTATCTTTAATAGTTGAAATCGGAGAACTCTTTGAACTTATTCAATGGCAATCAGATAATGAAATAAAAAATCAAATTGAAAGAATAAAGAAACAAACTGAAGAAGAAATCTCTGATGTCGCGATATATCTATTCCTTTTAGCACATGAATTGGGAATTGACCTAGAAGAAACTATTCCTAGAAAAATAGAAAAAAATTGGTTGAAATATCCAGTTGGTTCTCTCTCTGAAGATACAATAAAATGGGGGAAAACTGAAAAAAATTAAGTAATTAACGCTCCCCAACGTTTTGTAAAAACATATGTTCTTATTCTTCCTCCAGCATCTTCTTTAACGTCAAAGAATTTTAGTTCTAATTTGTCAGCCATCTTTTCAATTTGAATCAAAGGTCTTGCTATATTTTTTCTAAAAACTTTATTTTTTATTGTTTTGAATCCTTCTTTAGTTAAAGTAATAGGCATAAGGAGAGGTGATTTTGGATAAAATTCTCCAACAACGATCATCTGTCCATCTTTGGCTAAGATTCTTTTACAGCTTAAGAGAAGTTTTTCTTGATTTTCTTTTGGTAATTTTTTAAGTGCAAAGATTATAATGATATTTAGAAATGTATTACTAATATCAGAAATTTTTTCTAAGAAAAATGGTTTCATTTCCAGCTTTTCCAAAATCTTCTTATCTTTTACCTCTGTTTTAGGACTTACATAGGAAACTGAAGATTCTCTAGCAACAACTTTTAATCCTTCTACAGCCAATCTTTCAGCGAATTTTCCTATTTTTTCTCCTATAACCAGAGTTGGTCCCTGTTTTAACTTATCAAAAATCCAATCATGAATATCAGGTAGGAAAAGATCAATATTGACCGTTTCTTTTAATTTCTTTGAAACAGCTTGAAAAGAATCAGATAGTTGTTGTTCTATTTTCTTAGCTCCTGTTAATTCTTCTTCCTCATCTATTTCTTCTTTTTCAATTTGAGGGATATCCTCTATGGATGGTTGTTCTTCCATCTAAATCACTTTTGGATCTTCACCTGCCATTCAAAAGTCGCGTCAATTATCTCATTTTTTGAGGGCAAATCTTCCTCTTTAGTTCTTTTTAGCATTTGGCAGAATTTATCAATTTCGTAGAAAACAGAACCTGAAATTCCAATTGTCATTAAACTATCTTTTGCTTTTGTAAGTATTTTAATAATGTCTCCTGAATTCTCAAGAGATATTTTAGGTAATAATGTCAATCTTTCTCTCAATTTAATTAGTTCTTCCTCTGGATTAAGACTAATAGTAACGGTTGTTGAAAATCCTTGTTTAATCATTTCCAGAACTTTACCTTCAGCTTCTTCTAAAGAGTTTACTACATTATTATTATAGTAGTAAGTTGCAAGCCTAACAGCTATTTGTTTTAAACCTACTTCTAAATCTTGCTCTGATAAATCAGGAATATTGTGTAATAAACCCATTCTAATAAGAATAAGATCACGATTTTTCTTAGCATAATTCAATTCCTGTTCAGTAATTGCATTGATAGTATGTAATCTCTTGATGAGAGCGGAAAAGCTTTCAAAATCCATATTTACAATATCCTCTCTAGTAAGAAAAGGTTTGATTTTTTCAATAATCTTCTCCCAAAGAAGTTCAGATTCTTCATCGAATCCTGCGTCATTTAGAGAACTCATAAGAAGTCTATATAAAGAAAACTATTAAATTTTATGTTAGAATTTAGTAATTCGAAATAAAAAAAGTGTTTTTTGATTGCTTTCTTCGTAAATCTTTTATTACTGCTCGTATACATTAACAATCATGACTGTTTATCAGGTAGTAAGGAAAAGACTGAAACCATTAAAAGAGCCTTATAAATTCATGAATGGTGATGTTTATCTGTTAGTGACATCTACTAATATCTGGATATGGTTGGGAAGTAAATCCTATTGTGATGATAAAGCTGTAGGAGCATGGACAGCTAAAGTTATCGAAGAAGAGAATAAGGATCTATTAATTAAAACCATAGTTGAAGGAGATGAACCTCAAGAATTCAAGAACTTGGTAAGTTTTGAAGTAGTTGAAGGAGATACTCCTGGTTTCTTGAAACACTTTGAGAAAAAAGAAAATATCGATTATAGACTCCTACAAATCATTCAAAAACCAGATGGGGCAATTGAAACTGTTGAAGTACCAATAAAAGCTAAAAATCTAAAATCTGGAGATTCATTTGTCTTAGACGCATGGGATGAAATTTATGTTTGGATCGGCAAAAAGAGTCAAGTAAGAGAAAAATATGAAGCTGGAAAAATTGGAAGAGCTCTTGATGTAGAAAGAAAAAGGAAGCCTGTTATTTTTACAATTGAAGAAACACAAGAACCTAAAGGTTTCAGAAAGATGAGAGATGAGATTGCAAAGAAAGACAAAGAACTCGAAAAGATGCGAAAATAGTTGTATTTTTCTTTTATTATTTTTTTATATTTAATTTTTTATTTCAGATTTTGTTTAAAGAAGTTTAGATGCTAAATTCGTAAATCATAGGCTAATCCTCCTAATTTTTCGTACAAATGCCTTAGTGTTGCTGATTCATGGCTTTCTGTATGATTCTGGAGATGATAAATTGTAAAATTTTTTATAATTCTTTTTGTCGGGATTAAGTATTATTAAAATATTAAAATTTATTTAGATAGTTTTATTTATAACGTTTTCAATACTGAAATAATGTCTTCAAAAAAAGCAGATGTTTCTATAAAAACTGATAATTTAATTAAGGATTTTCAAATACCTAAAGGTGAGGATGTAAAGGTTTTAACAGGAGTTAAAATGGAGGTAAAAGCTGGAGAATTTATTGCAGTTATGGGACCTTCAGGGAGTGGAAAATCCACATTACTCAATATTCTGGCAACTCTGGAACCTTTAACTTCTGGAGAAGTGGTTATTGGAGATTTTGATTTAGAAGATTCTACTTACAAAGATAAATTAGAAATAAGAAGATTGCATTCTTCAATTGTTTTTCAGAGCTTTGCTCTAATACCATACCTAACAGCAATAGAAAATGTTAAACTTCCTATGAAGTTGAGGAAAATCCCTGAAAAAGAAGCTGAAGAAAAAGCTGTGAAACATCTTGAATCTGTAGGTTTGTATGGTAGACTAAATCATCTTCCGGAAGAGCTTAGTGGCGGTGAACAACAACGTGTAGCGATTGCTAGAGCATTAGCACATGATCCTAAAATAATTTACGCTGATGAACCTACAGGCAATTTGGATACCTTCACTGGAAGAGAGATTATTCATCTCTTCAAGCAATTGGTCAAAGAAAAAAATATTACAATTATTATGGTGACACATGATTCTGAAAGTGCAAAACAAACAGATAGAATTTACATTCTTCAAAAAGGAAAAGTATTGACTGAAAAAAGTAAATCTAAATCCAAAAAAAACACTAAGAAGGAGGGTAGAAAAAAATGAAATTAAAAAACATATTTTCTTTTATTGGTTTTTCATTCCGTTCAATGTTTGCAAATAAAAGAAGAAGTATCTCGATTGGAGCAGGAATGGTTTTAGGTGCTGCTATCTTTTCTAGTATTTTCTTTTATGGTTCAATTATCAATTCAATTACTGTCCAGGATATGATAGAAAATGTTGAATTTGAAATCTCTTTCCGTCCCTATGAAGAACCTGTTGATCAGACTCCTCAAGAATTAGCAGATCTAATTAAACAAGAAGAGGAATTTGATGAATGCATAGTAACTTATGGAAATTCCTATTCAATATCTACGGAAACAAGTTTCACTTCTTACAATTCGTATTTAACTCCTTCAATTAATTATACCGAATATTCTGGAATCGATGTAAGTCAGCCTTATTTCTCACCTATAATTGTACAAGAAGAATCTATTAATACGACGATTGCTGATAGAATAAATTTAGCAGCTGGAGATATTAATCTTCAAGATGATGGTATATTATTATCTATTGAGCAATATAGATCTCTTGGCATCCAAATAAATGAAACACTACCATTTACTTTTGGTCTAAATAGGTCTGTATATATTAAACCAGATATGATAGAAACTAATCTTTTGTCTTATGATTTGAATTTAACAGTAAAAGGTTTTTTTAGATCAGGATTAATGCTGGGTGATGATGACATGGTTATTAGTAGTCATAATTTCAATCAGAGTGTCATTGGAAATTTG
>JAEOTG010000008.1 GCA_016839985.1 Candidatus Heimdallarchaeota archaeon
AAAAATGTATAGAACTTGGAGCAAAGGTTGTTACACTTTCTGACTCAAGTGGAATGGTTCACGATCCTGATGGTGTAACAAAAGAAAAATTAGATTTCGTTTTTGAACTCAAGAATATTAAGAGAGGTAGAATTAAAGAATATGCTGAAAAATTTGGAGTTGAATATTATCCTGAAGGACAACCTTGGACAATTCCAGGAGAGATTGCTTTTCCAAGCGCTACACAAAATGAAATCAACGGTGAAGAAGCTAAGGTACTTGTTGATAACGGAGTTATTGCTGTATCTGAAGGTGCAAATATGCCCTCTACAATTGAAGCAATAGATGTTTTTCTTGAGAACAAAGTGCTATTTGGTCCTGGAAAAGCTGCAAATGCTGGTGGTGTATCTACTTCTGGTTTAGAAATGGCTCAAAATTTTGGTTTTGAATCATGGAATAGAGAAACAGTAGATGAACGTTTGCATAATATTATGAAGAACATTCATAAGATGGCTTATGACGCATCAAAAGATTATGATGAACCAGGCAACTACGTTTTAGGTGCAAATATAGCAGGTTTCAAGAAAGTTGCAAATGCAATGATACTCCAAGGACATTGGTAAAGTATAGTCAGTTTCGATGGGTGTGAATCCTATCGCTCTCTCTTTTTTTATTTATCCTTCTTACTAGTAGGTTCTATAATCATACCTTCGTTTTTCTGTGCATCAATTCTTACAACTAGAGGTTTTTTTGTTCGTACGTGTCGAACAAATTCCAAATCTGTTATTACTTCTTGTTTATTAAGCCATTCCCAGTTAATGAACTGTTCTTCAACATTATGTTTGATATGTAAGTATCCTATGTTTGAAGTAACAATGTTATGGAAGAAATGACTCCCTTGAGAAAAATCTATCTGGAAATCTGGAAGTCCTGTTTCAATTATGATTTTTGCGCTGCTTATATTATTCCACTTCGCAGGAATACCAAGAAAGCGATCTGATGTCCCCCACCTTCCAAAACCAACTAAAATGGATGGTTTCTTCTCATTAAATAGTGTGGAGTTTATTTGATCGATTTCTTTAACCATTTTCTCTGTTTCAGTTTTATCAAATTTATCAGGTTTTATGTAAATTATGTCACTAATATCTTTTCGAATTAAATTCCCAGAAACTTGAGTAGAATATGCTAAAACCTGTTTTATTTCTACAGGATCGATATCTTCAACCATTAATAATTCTTGATATAAATAAGGTCTTATTTGCAATATAACAAATTTGTCTTTTTCATTTTTATTCTTTTTAAAATCACCTGCAAATTCGATTTCTATTGAACTTCCCATTGCTCTTTCACCAATTGAAAGAATTCTTGAGATAATATATGCTAAAGGAAAGGTTTCCAATTTTAATTGATTACTGAAAGTTATAACAGGTGAGCCCTCACCGAAATACCCCATATTCAAATTTTGTGATGTAAAATCGTAAGTATCAGCGATTTGCGATAAAGTTTTATCTTTTATAGCATCTCCAAGATCATATTTGTTTGTGAAAGGATCATCCTCTAAGATATCAAATGCTTTATAATTTAAATCAACAGCATAGAAACTCTTCTGACTTTGATTAAGTAATTCATCTGGAGTTGAATAATAGTTAAGTTTGGGATATCTAGGACAAAATCTAACACAGGTTCCCCCATCGAGAATTGTTTTTCCTAAACCTAATGCTATGTGTGAGATTCTATCTTCAGGTTTCATGTATGAACCGAAGGGATAGAAATTATAGGATGCAGCGGTACCTGAGAAATCTGGGTAAAATCGTTCATTATGTTCTCTTCCAACGACTTCTTGAATAACTACTGCCATTTTTGATTCTTCAACTGTCTGGCTTATTGTTTCTGCATATGTTCTAGCAAGTTCGAGGAATGGAGAAACGAATACTAATTTAATTGCTGTGCAAAGTTGTTCTAATCTATCTTTAATATTAAGACTGTTGTTAGGAATCATATATGTATTAAAAATTCCTGCAAAAGGTTGGTAGGCTGAATCTTCAAGAAGACTGGATGAACGGACTGCTAAAGGTTTGTTTAAATCCCGTAAAAGGAATTCTAAATCATTTCGAATGCTTTTTGATAATTTTGATTTTACGAATTTTTCTTTAATTTCGTGATCAGATTTTCTTGATAAAGCAAACTCATAGAGATTGTTTTCTTCCATGAATTTATCAAATTCGTCAGTTCCTATAACCACAGTCTTAGGAATCTCAAGAGAAACATTTTCAAATTCATCTTCTATCATAAATGAATTTAAGAGGAACATTAAGAAAGCAAGACCTCGTCCTTTTCCACCTAGTGATCCGGGCCTTAATCTGATAAAGAGAATCTCAGGATGGTAGTTTTCTCGAGAAAAATCATTAACAATACCCCGAGTTTTCTCTATTACAATTTCCTTAAGTGATTTTAACAAGAAACCCCTTAATTCTTCTTGTGTAAACTCTGATACTTTGCGTGGTTTTAGTTTTTGAGCAACATCAAACTCTCCTCTTGCACTCAACCAATTTGAAAAATGATCGCTTTGTCCATGATATATTATTGAATCAATTGGTATTTCGGATAGTTGTTCGTAGAAACTTATGACATCTTTAGCTTTACCAAGTGACTTACCGCTTCTATCTTTGAAAACAAAATCCCCAAAACCGACACTTTCCAATAACCACTTACGGAAATCCCACATCACACCATGTGATTTTTTATGAACAAAATAGCAACCTAGTTCTTCTGATTGAGCTCTATTTTCCTCTTTGCTAGATTGTAAGGCAATTGGAAGAGTTGGTTTCTCTTTCTTAATTGTTTCAACAAAAGAAAAACCTGCATGTTTGTCCAAGGAACCTTCTTTTGGAAATTCTATATCAGAGATTATTCCCATAACATTCTGTTTGTATTTTTCATAATAAGCTAAAGCTTCTTCATAAGTTTCAGCTAAGAGGATTTTGGGTCTGATTCTCATTTTTAGCAAATCTTGAAAATCATTTGTTCCTTCAGTGATTAGTCTATGAGTTTGACGCATTATTTCTCCATATAACTCAGGTAGAAGGAGAGAGTAAAAACGAATTGAATCATCAACGAAAATAAAAACTCTTACTTGACCTTTATCAGTATCAAAATCGGCATTCAACTTATCTTCAAGATGTTTGATGATAGCAACAAAAATCTTCGAGTCTCCATTCCAAGTAAAAACTCTATCTATTCCTTCACGTTTATCATGGTCAGGTAGGTAGTTTATTTCTACAACATTGTTTAATAAGAGGATAACAGGTATTTCTCTGATTTCTTTTACCTTTTTTCCAAATGAAAAAGCGTCAATATCGCCTAATCGTCGCATAGTAATAACAAGATCAAAATCACCCTCTTTCAAGGCTTCAAGAGCTTCTTCCGCGGAGGAGACTCTAGTAATTCTAGGGAGAGTTCGAAGGTTTAAATTTCTAAATTCCTCATATATCTGATCAGAAAGACGTCCATCTTCTTCTATCATAAA
>JAEOTG010000256.1 GCA_016839985.1 Candidatus Heimdallarchaeota archaeon
ATTTAAAGCATTCGAGCCCCATCCATGAACACAAATAATGGTATAGTCATAGAGAGGATTTTCATCTATTTCAATAAGACTAATATTATACCTAGATCCACCTCTTCGCATGCAGAATTTTTTCCTCTTATTGACAAATGGATCATACTCTAAAATAATATCCATATCTTGATTTTTAGAGTGTTGTATATCCATCATTCTTGTTCAAAGTTTACTAGCTCTCAAGCATTTATAAAACTAATCAAATAAAGAGTTAAGGCTATTTAAACACTTTGTGTGGTGTTTTACACCTATTAGGAAAAACAAAGAAAAATCGATTTTTTTGTAAACGCAAAATCTTATATTTTTAGTTTAATTTTTGTCTCTTATGCTTTCACCGGTAGTAATGGGATTCTTAGCGAGTTTATTTTCGGGAGGAGCAACAGCATTAGGAGCACTTCCTGTTTTGTTTATGAAAAAAAGACCTAAACATGAATTAGTAGATTTTTTACTCTCTATTGCAGCAGGAGTAATGATTGCAGCATCCGCATTTTCTTTAATAATTCCTGCGCTTGAAGAAGCAACAATATCATGGAATAACTGGGGATTGTGGTTGGTTGTTCTTGGAATCTCCTTAGGAGGAACTCTAGTTTTTGCAACAGATAAGTTACTAGAAAAATTTTCTCCAAAATATATCACTTATGGTGATTCAATTACTGCGGAAAAATCTCATAGAGGAGTATTAATTGCATCAGCTATAATTATACACAATATACCTGAAGGATTAGCAGTTGGTGTAGCCTTTTCTATTGCTGGAGGGGAAAAAATTGGAATAGTTTTAGCAATAGCAATAGGATTACAGAATATGCCTGAAGGTTTAGCAGTAGCAATTCCTTTCTTAGAAGGAGACATGCCAAGATGGAAAGTTTTTTTGATTGCTCTAGGTTCAGGTATCGTAGAACCTATTGCAGCTTTAATAGGTGGATTATTAGTAGGTGTTTTTCACTCTATAATACCTATTGCTCTAGCAGTTGCTGCAGGAGCTATGGTCTATATTGTAATGGTAGAATTAATACCTGAAACACTATCTCATGGAAATAAGTATATTGCATCTTTGGGGATTTTCATCGGATTTCTAATACTTATTATTTTGCAATATTCTCCAATTTTTGGTTGATTAGAAAATATGAGGAATCCATTTAATTAATGGTGTAATAAGTCTATCAAATAAATCGAATAAGAAATATCCACTCATACCAACTAAGCTCCCTAAGATTATTCCTCCAAATATGTCTACCAAATAATGTATCTCCAGAGCTATTCTTGCGAAGCCAATACCTAATCCCCACAATAAGAACAACCATCCTATTTTTGGATAAAATAAGGTCATCATCATCGCAAAACACATAGCTCTTCCAGTATGACCACTTGGAAAACTATATTCATCAAAAGGAGTAAGAAACTTTCCTGAAATATCATTTCTTGGTCTAGTTCTTTTTATGGAGATTTTTATTAAACCTGAAAACATCGCATTTACTCCCATCATAGCAATTTGTAAAAGATTAACAGATCTCCCCATGAAAAGTTCAAAAACGAAAAATAATATCGAAGCAATTAACCATGGTTGAGCATTTCCTGATAGAGCTAAAAATTCTATGATCTTTATTCTTTTGGAAGAAAAATCTACAATTTTTTTTGTAGTTTTTTTATCCCAGTTAGAAAGTCTCTGTAGAATTTTAGCCATAGGATTTTGGCATAAATGTAATTTATAAGATTTTTCATGTTATCTGAAGCTTGTTTTGAAGATGAAACATAAATCTTATAATAGGATTAAATTGTAATTGACCCATGGAAAAAGACGCTCTAATAATGCAATTACGACAAATGATTGAGATTAAAGAAAAAATTGGAGAGCTTCTAATGAACGTTGATTGCTGTCCTACAAACTCACTTCTGGAATCTCTTTTTCATGGTGTAGGATTAGATGCAAAAAAACATGCAGAAATTCTAAGAGGTTTACTTGATAGAGCGCAAGGATTGAATAAACCATTAGAAGAAGAGAGAAAAGATAATATCTTAGATACTATATCTAAAGTTTTAGAATTAGAATGGAATGTTAGAAATCAAGTTCGAAATGTTGTTGACAGAGTAGTAGATGATAAATCTAAGAAAGTCTTAACCTCTATCTTAGGGGACATTCAGAGACATGAAGTTACTCTGAAAGATCTTCAAGAATTTGTTGAAACCATGACTATTGAGGAAGAAAAAGTACTTGATAAAATTTGGAAATATTCTATTAAATTTGATGAAGATGATGTTTAACTGCTAAATTCAATTTTATTTCTTTTAATTTAGCAGAAATAGTTAAAAAGTGATAAGAAGATTTATCTTAAATTCGGTGATTAGTTGTCATTTTCTCCCATAATAGAAGAAGTAGCTAAAAATCTAAAATGTAAACCAGATGATATCAAATTCAAAAGAGATTTAGATGGTACTTCAACAGCTAAAGTTTCTGAAATAACTTGGGGAAAAGAAAAAATAGGTATACTCAAACAAAACACAACTAAAATCGAATGGCTCTTTTACTCCAGAATAGCAAAAAACTACAAAGTTCCAGCTCCTTCTCCTATTTCTTTTTCTAAATCAAGTGATATTCCATGGATTCTTATTGAGAAAATTCATCGAGGAGTTCATCCTAAAAAATGGGAAAAAAGCAATATTGAAAGAGCTTTGAAGGAGCTAGCTCATTTTCATTCTCAATTCTTTAATAGAGAAGAAGAAAAAGAATTTGAGCAATTCCCAAAACTACTTACAAAGGATTGGGACAAAACAAAAAATAAACTAATCAAGGATTTGAACAAAGCAATTAAAATTGCTACTCAATACAAAGGAAAAACTCCAGTCACTAAAACTGAATTTGAGCAAATAAAAAAGAAAATTAAACAAGAAACATTTCTGAAAGATTTTCTCTCCGTTGGTACAACATTGCTTCACGGAGGAACGTGGTGCTATAACTTTATGCAATCTGCAAAATGCTCTTGTCTTCTCGATTGGAAAGAGTGTTTTTTTGGCCCTCCTGGTTGGGAAATCTTACATTTTTATGATCTTCTCCACTTTAATGTAGATGGTATAAAAATTGGTTTGAGAGATCTTCCCGTAACCCTTGACGATCTCATAAAGCTTTACATAAGTGAACTGAAAAAGAAGAAAGTTACTATAAAAACAAGTGATTTTAGAAAAACGGTTAAAGCAGCCGTTCCATTTCATTTTGCGCGTCAATGGGCACCAATTTTAAAACCTGATGTTATTTATCTTCATGGAGGAAGGTATTTAGTATCTAGAACTCTTAGACTACTTCCCTCTAGAAAAGAAATTAGACAACATTACAAGGATCTACTTGCATTTGGTGAATAGCTCTATTCTAACAGATGATAACTTAATAAACCTTTTAAGCAGTGGAATTTCTTCTATTCTAATATGAGTATATTCACAGATATACAAATACAATTATGTCCTGAGGAGAAAAAGAAAAAAAAACCTGCAGATGAAGCGCTTGTTTTTGGAAAAACATTTACAGATCACATGTTCTTTATGGAATATAAAGGTGAAAAATGGAGTGAACCTAAAATTATTCCTTACCAATCATTTGAGATGGATCCAGCAACAGC
>JAEOTG010000257.1 GCA_016839985.1 Candidatus Heimdallarchaeota archaeon
GTTGGCAAAACTTCCATCAGAAACAGATACATGGGACATGGTTTCTCAAGTTCACACCATGTTACTCTAGGAGCAGATTTTTCAGTTCTTGAAAAGGAGATTATCCCTGGAGAAATTTGGAAGTATCAAATCTGGGATATTGCTGGTCAACCTCTTTTTGAGCAAGTTAGACCTCGATTTTATGCAGGTAGTATGGGGGCTTTATTGGTGTTTGATGTAACTGATAAATCTTCTTTTAAAAATTGTACAAAATGGGTAAGGGAATTATACAGATATTGCGGGAAAGATGTTATACCTATTGTTCTATTAGCCAATAAAACTGATTTAAAAACAAAAAAAAGTGTAAAATTAAAACAAGCTCAAAAATATATTGAAATTCTCAATCAAGGTACTGCAAGTTATGAAGTAAAGAATTGTTTCTTGGAAACAAGCGCAAAAACAGGTTTAAACATTGATCTTGCATTTGAAATATTAGGTAAGTCGATTAGGAAACTATTTTAATAGCAAAACAATAAGTTTTTAGAAGAAGAAGTCAACTATTTGTATCTGATAGTGATTAAGATATGATTTTCAAATTATTAGTTTTAGGAGACTATGGAACAGGCAAAACAACGCTATTTAACCAATTATTACAATCTGTTCCTGAAGCGCAAAAAAAACCTTCAATAAAATTAGAGTTAATTGAATTTATTAGAAATATTGAAGGAAAAGAAATTACTGTTAATGTCTTTGATATCCCTGGGAGAGAATTATCTAGTGAAAATCGTTCTAAACATTATCAGAACACAGTAGGAGCAATTGTTCTTTTTGATATTGCAAGACCGGATACATTCAGACATGCACCTTTTTGGCTAGAGGAGTTAATGAACTATAATGGTATTGGAAAAGTTCCTATTCTATTAGTTGGGAACAAATCTGATTTAAGAGAATCTAGTCAGCGTACATTGAACCCCATTGATGCACAAGAATATGTATTTCGACTTAACCGAACAACTAGAGTTGACGGAGTTGAGAACATCTATCATGAACTTTCTGCAAAAACTGGAAGAGGATTACCTTTGATAATTGATGAATTACTAAAAGCAATCATAAAACACCAAGATATTCTAGCTTCCAAATAAATAGGAATTTTTTTCTAAATTTAATTTAGATTTTATAAGGTTCGTTGGAAAAATATTTAGATGTTGAAATACAAGAAAATACATGGATTCTTATATTCAAAAAATCAGGGAGGATTCACCAACACTCAATCAATCAATCTATCTTAATCACGCTTCAACTGGACCTTTGCATGGTAGAACAGCTGAAGCTTTAAGAAAATATACTGAATTCTGGGAAAAATCCGATTTTGAGGAACCTTCTATTGTAAGAGAAAATATAAGAGAACAATTTGCACAATTGATTAACGGTTCAAAAGAAGAAATAACTTTCACTCCTGACGTTACACATGGAACTAAAATCGCTGTTAATCTCATGAACTATGATAAAGATAGCAACATTGTTTGCTATTGGAATGACTATCCAGGTCAAGTTTACCAAGCACTATATCTTAACAAAACTAAAAACATAGAATATAGACCTGTTCCAGATCAGAAAAATGTTATTCAACCTGAAGATTTTGCTGAAAAAATAGATAAGGACACTAAAATTGTTTTACTATCACATGTACAATGGCTGTCAGGTTTTAAAGCTAATATGGAAGAAATATGTAAAATAGCGCATGAAAATGAAGCTTATGTTTTAGTAGATACAATTCAATCAACAGGAGCGAATGTAAATGATGTAAGAAAATGGGATGTGGACTTTCTCACATGTGGAACAGCAAAATGGTTGTTAGGACCAGATCAAAAGGGATTATTTTATATGAAAAAGAAATTGATAGAAGAGTTTTATCCTCCTTTTGCAGGTTATCATGGGACTGATCAAGGTAGTATATTCGAACCATATTGGAATGTTAATAAATTAGAATATTTGCCAACCATAGATAAATTCAAAGACACAAATCCAGGGAGTTTTCTTTACTATATTGCAAGCAAAGGAATGGACATCATTCTAGATTATAGTATTCAGAAAGCAGAGAAAAGAATCAAACATCTAACTAATTACTTGATAGAAGAACTCCAGAAAATAAATCTGAAAGAATTTATTACTCCATTAGGAGAAGAATATCGTTCAGGAATTGTTAATGTTAGAGTTAAAGATAATATCGAAATAGTGAAGAAACTAAAAACAAAGCGAATTATAACTTCAAGCAGGTTTGGTGGTATCAGAATAAGTCCTCATTTCTATAATACTAGCGAAGACATAGATAAACTTGTAACTGAATTAAGACAACTTCTTTAGAAATTCTTGAATGATTTTTTGTGTTTATGTAACTCAAACAAAACTTTTAAAGCTAATTAAAAAATAATTGTAGCGAGTGCATAGCACCGAACAATTGAATGGTGTTAAAATGGCAACGAAAAAGAAAAAACGAGAACAAAAAACAGAAGTACAACCTGAAAGCATCCCTTGGCATAGTATGCCAATAAAGAAAGTATATGAAAAACTTCAAACGGATGAAAAAGGTTTGTGGGATCATGATATTATAAGCCGTCTTCAGATGTATGGACCTAATAAGCTAACAATAACAGAACGATTTAAAGTATTAAAAATGATATTGGAGCAATTTACTAGCTTCCTAGTAATTCTGCTTATAGTTGCTGGAATTATTAGTCTAGGTATAGGTCTGAATAATTTTTACAGACATGGAGAAGGGACAGAGATAATTGATGCGATAGCAATATTTGCAATTGTGATTATAAATGCAATCATAGGTTTTGTACAAGATTTCAGATCAAATCAAGCTTTAGAAAAACTGAAGGAGTATTTTGAGCAAGATGTAGTTGTTATTAGGGAAGGAAAAGAAATCATTATTCATAGTAGTGATTTAGTTCCTGGAGATATAGTAAATCTAGAAGTAGGAGATAAAATTCCTGCTGATTGTAGATTAATTACAGCTAATAGTTTCAAAATTGATGAAGCTCCATTAACTGGTGAATCAACTGCAATAACAAAAAACATAGAAATTGTTTCAGAAGATGCAAGAATACACGATAGAAAAAACATGATTTACAGCGGAACTACTTGTGTTTATGGAAGAGCTCAAGCAATTGTCGCCGCTACTGGAATGAGTACTGAAATGGGGAAAATTGCGGAATTGACTCAAGTAAAGGAAGAATTAACTCCACTCCAAAAAGCCTTAGATAAACTTGGAAAAGTACTAGGTGTAGCAATTCTAGTTATTTGTGGAGTTGTAATGGTAGTAGATGTTATACTAGGGGAAGCACTACTAGAAAGTTTTGAAACTGCAGTTGCATTAGCTATTAGTGCGGTTCCAGAAGGATTGCCAGCAGCTATTGTGATTACATTAGCCATAGGTGTTTCAAAAATGGCAAAACAAAACACCATAGTTTCAAGATTACCAGCTGTTGAAACACTAGGATCAGTTGACTACATCTGTTCTGATAAGACAGGTACACTAACAAGAAATGAAATGACAGTCAAAGAAATATGGACTATGGATGCTAAAACAGAAATAGGCGGATCTGGATATATTCTTGATGGAGATTTTATTCAAGAAGGTGAAAAAATTAAACCACTTGAAAAACCATCAATGACGAAATTACTTGATGCAGTATATCATTGTAATAATTCGGGAGTATTAAGAAACGGGGATAAAATAGATATTAAGGGAGATCCAACCGAAGCAGCATTGATCGTAGTTGCTGAAAAAGCAGGTTACTCAAAGAAGATGCTAAAAGAAAGAGAACATGAAATTTTCTTTGACTCTGATAGAAAAAGGATGACAACTATTAATCTTGATAATGGTAAAAAAATTGCATACATGAAAGGAAGTCCTCCTATAGTTTTAACTAGATGCAATACAGCATTGACAGATGGAAAAACAACTAAAATAACAAAAGAAATTGAACAACAGATAATGGATGCTAACTTAGCAATGTCAAAAAATGCACTAAGAGTGCTAGCGGTTGCATATAGGGAAATACCAGATGATTATGACAAAGAAAAAGTAGACGAAATTGAAGATAATATGATATTTTTAGGATTAACTGGTATGATTGATCCTCCAAGACCAGAAGTAAAATTAGCTCTAGAAGAATGTGAAATGGCTGGAATAACAACAGTGATGATAACAGGAGATCAAGAAGCAACAGCAGTAGCAGTAGCAAAAGAAATTGGAATAATGAAAACAGAAGATGACCTAGTTGTAAATGGAGACGACTTCTCATTAATGCCTGATGAAGAACTAATAGAAAAAATAGAGAAAATAAAAGTATACTCTCGTATGAGTCCAAAAGATAAATACAGAGTAGTAGAAACTTTACAAGAAAAAGATCATATAGTAGCGTGTACCGGAGATGGCGTAAATGACGCCCCAGCTATCAAAAAAGCCGATATTGGGGTCGCTATGGGAATCACAGGAACAGATGTTACTAAGGAAGTTTCCGACATGGTTATTACTGATGATGCATTCAATACTATTGTCACAGCAGTCGAACA
>JAEOTG010000258.1 GCA_016839985.1 Candidatus Heimdallarchaeota archaeon
AATTCCTTATTCTCTTCCTCAAAAAAACGAGATTCTTCCTATCTATTCTTTTTTGCCATCTCTTTATTAATGTAATATAACTTAGATGATCCTATTTCTTCCTCTACATGTTTAAAATTCCCTATATTATTTTGTTTTGGGGGTTCTGATGAAAGAAAAATAAATCCATCTTGAAAGATTTCAAAATTAGTAATTGATGAGGAATGATTAGTTACTTGAAACCCATCTCCTACTAGATTATCATAAATGAATATCTGCCTGTTACCATCTGAAGGATTATATTTAATCATCGCTAAAGAATCATTATCTAACCATCTAATATTTGATGAATTTGAATCTTTAGTTATTTTTTTATTAATTTTCTTTTCTATATCATAAATATAGCATTGCGCACCCCAATTATTGTCTTTTAGGTTTAGCTCCCCCATAAGATAAGCAACTTTGTTTCCTGAAGAATTTATTGTTGAATATCCAACATAAGGAATTGTAAGCATGTCTCTGATTGCTGGTTTGTACTTGGTATCTTTTGATATTTCAGATTTTTTCATACGCATATCGTAATTGAAGCATTTATAAGGAAACATCACAAATTGTGATGCTTATATTAAAAAGAAATTTTGAGGGTTGTAGAAATTTTTTCAGATTTGAGGAAAAATATCCAATAGATCTTGAAAAGAATTAAGAATAACATCTGGATTTGATTGTTTGATTTCTTTTTCAGTATATTTCTTATTAGCTCCTAAGATAGCAATTGTTTTAGCACCAGCATTCTTTCCAGCTTGTACATCTTGTGGAAAGTCACCTATCATTGCACACTCACTAGGTTTTTTTCCTAAATATTCGCACGCATATAAAATTGAATCAGGATACGGCTTTATACGTTTTACAGTGTTTCTTGTTACCAAAACATCAAATGATTCAAGAATTTTCAGTTTTTCTTTTGCCACATTTACTGTTGTATCACCAGCATTTGTTACTAAAGCTAATTTATACCCCCTCAATTGAAGTATCTCAAGAGTGCTTTCTACTCCTTCAAGAGGTACAATTTCTTTGAAAGCTAAAGGATCCTTAAAAACCGTTCTCAATACTCTGAATGTATCAAGTATAGAACCTCCAGTTTCTCTACGTGATTTTATGAATGTCTTAAGTTTTTGAATTCTTGAACTTCCCTCTGAAGTTTTTAGAAAATCAGCCAAAATTGTCTCAAATATCTCGTATAATCTCTCTCTATCATGATCTGGCCTAACTTTATCTATCGCTCTAAAAAAAGGATCTCTGTATCTTTTCCAAAGATCCGTAAGAGTACCATCCATATCAAATAACAATGTATCAACGTCTTTCAGAGTGGTCATCGATAGCTCTGTGCTAATAGAGCTTTTTTAAAAAACTATCTGAAAGTTCTAGACTAAGGACATTGAAGAGAGAGATCTATAATTCTATCCTATAGATTAATTTGATCCAAGCTTTTCAAATTCCCCACTATAATAGTTGTAAAAACTCTTCTTAATCCAATTAAGATAATTGTCCAAAAATCGGATAGCTTGACTTTTCTTAGGTTTGCTTTCAATAATTTCATGTGCTCTCTCAATAGGTTTTAGAGTAGGTATTTTAATCTCTTCTAGTCCTTTGCCATCCTCAATCTCTGTTATAAAAAATGTCTTTAAGGAATTGTAAAATGAGTTTTGTTCATCTAAATATTCTTTTGGATTCAAAATGAGTTCTCCATGTCCAGGAACAAGAACATCAATTTTCATTGATTTAAATTTCTCAAAAGCCGCAAGATATTCTTCAGGATTACCAGTTCTTTTAGGTTTATTCTGGTAAAATCCCATGAAAGGAAGACCAAAGTTAGTTGGTTCAGTAATAAAAAGATCTCCTGCAAAAAGAACCCTTTCAAGTGGAAAATAAGCAACACTGAAACCTATACTATGCCCCCCTACATGATGAAGTTCTAAACTTAATCCTTCTTCCTTAATTATCAATTCCCTCTCAAATAGTTCTTTCTTCCATTTGCTAAAACTAAT
>JAEOTG010000037.1 GCA_016839985.1 Candidatus Heimdallarchaeota archaeon
AGGATACTAAGGGAAGAAGAGGTTTTGTATTGACTCTTCAAGCAAGAGAACAACATATCAGAAGGGAGAGAGCATGCTCAAATATATGTTCTAATGAGGCTCTGTGTGCCTTAGCTGCGGCTGTTTATTTGACTATAATTGGAAAATCAGGTCTAAAAGATGTTGCTAACTTATGTTACCAGAAAGCCCATTATGCGTTTGAAAAGATAAAAGAGATTAAAGGATTTAATTCTGTATTTACTTCTCCATTTTATAATGAATTTGTTATCAAATGTCCTGTTGATCCAAGTAAAATAAATGAAAAATTATTAGAGAGTAACATCATTGGTGGATTTGATTTGGGAAAAGATTATCCTAAATTAAAAAATCACATGTTGTTTTGCGTTACTGAGAATATTACGAAAAAAGAGATTGATAAATTGGTTAAAGTTTTGAGTGGGTTTAAATGAAATTAATATTTGAGAAAAGTTCAAGTGGAAGGAAAGCAATACATTTATCTAAATCAGATGTTCCAGAAAAAAAGATTGATATTCCAAGTCAATTATTGAGAAAAGATGTACCACTTCCAGAAGTTTCTGAGATTGATGTTGTTAGGCATTTTGTAAATTTATCTCAATTAAACTATAGTGTTGATACTGGATTCTATCCCCTTGGTTCTTGTACTATGAAATATAATCCAAAAATAAATGAAGATGTTTCTAGATTACCGGGATTTACTTTATCACATCCATTCCAATCTGAAAAGGTAAGTCAAGGTTGTTTACAACTAATGTTTGAACTAGACGAATATTTGAGTGAAATTTGTGGAATGGATAAATTTACTTTACAACCAGCTGCTGGTGCACATGGAGAATTGACCGGTTTAATGTTGATTAAAGCCTATTTTAAGCATAAGAAAGAGAAAAGGACAAAGGTTATAGTACCAGATTCTTCTCATGGAACTAATCCAGCATCTTCTACTATGGTTGCACTTGATAGCATTTCTATTAAGTCAAATGATGAAGGAAGAGTAGATTTAGATGTTTTGAATGAAATCATGAGTAAAGATGTTGCTGGAATAATGTTGACTAATCCTAATACACTTGGTTTATTTGAAAAAGATATTTTGGAGATAACTAAAATTGTTCATGATAATGGTGGTTTAGTTTATTGTGATGGTGCAAACATGAATGCTATAGTTGGAATAACTAAACCTGGTGATATGGGTTTCGATATTATACATCTTAATTTACATAAAACTTTTGCTACACCACATGGTGGTGGGGGTCCAGGATCAGGACCGGTTGGTGTAAAAAAAGAATTAGTACCATTCTTACCTGTTCCAAGAATTGGAAAAGTTGGAGAAAAGTTTAAACTAAATTATAATTATCCTTTGTCTATAGGTCAAGTCAGAGCGTTCTATGGAAATTTTGGTGTAATGATTAAGGCATATGCATACATTAGAGCAATTGGTGCTAAAGGAATGAAAGATGTTGGAGAAATTTCTGTGTTGAATGCTAATTATCTTAAAGAAAAATTGAAAAAATTTTATGATTTACCATATGATCAAGTTTGTAAACATGAGTTTGTTCTTTCTGGAAGTAAACAAGCTGAGAAAGGAGTTCATACAATGGATATTGCTAAGAGATTGTTAGATTTTGGTTTTCATGCCCCTACTGTTTATTTTCCATTGATTGTTAAGGAAGCGATAATGATTGAGCCTACTGAAACTGAGAGTAAAGAGACTTTGGATGAGTTTGCAGATGTTATGATAAAGATAGCTGAAGAAGCTGAGAAAAATCCTGATATTGTTAAGAATGCTCCTCATAAAACACCTGTTTCTAGATTAGATATGGTGAAAGCTGCTAGAGAACCTATTTTGAAATGGGAAGAGAAGAGTTTAAAAAATTAATCATTAACTTAATTTTATAGATATCATGAATAGTTCATATAGTTTAAATCAAAATATGAAAAACCTCATTTCATATCTCATGAATTTAGATGTTCAAAACGATTATTTTTCTCGTTCAAGATCTTTAGAATCTTTGTCATCAGATGCTAATGTTCCGGTTAATACAATAGAAAATTTAATGAGAATTCCACATCTAAATCGTATTTCTCCAAGAAGTTTAAAATCAAAGATAAGTAATCTAATAACCCAATGTGCTTCAGAATATTCTAGACGTATCAAGAATAATGAACCTTATGAT
>JAEOTG010000259.1 GCA_016839985.1 Candidatus Heimdallarchaeota archaeon
AAATCATCCAATTTATATTATCAAGAGGAAGTAAAGAAAACAAGGAGAAGTCAAAACTAACACAGTTTCTATTACAAAGAGAGCTAAAAAATCCTCTTCTATATTTAACAGGAAGATGGAAAAAATTTGGATTCTTTGATTTTGTTTTTCTGATTTTTTCATCATTTTGTTTTGGATATGTTCATTATCATCCTGGTAATTGGTTAGAAGGGAAAATATTTCAAGCAGCAGTAGCGGGATTGATATTTGGATATGCATTCTACAAATATGGATTACACGCTGCAATCTTCCTACATGTATCAAACAATTTCATTGTTGGAATGATAATTACGCCAAATCTTGGATTAATACTCAATGGAGGATTTCTCTATTTTCTAACAATTTTACTAGGTTCTTTTGTACTAATTTTTACACTTTTTTCTCCTCTTTCCTCAATGTTTAAGTTCTTAAATAAGAAACTAGGTAGAATTAATGAAGAAGGTTATATTGCATCAAATAAAAAGACGTGAATGAAGTGAGCTATGGACAAAAGCTTTTCTTGAAAGTTATTCTTGCAGGAGAAGGAGCAGTAGGAAAAACAAGCCTTAGAAGATCTTATCTAGGTGAGAGTTTTATAACTAATCATTTAGAAACAATAGGAGCAGATTTTGCATCATTACCTAAGACAGTGAACAACATCTCAATTTTATATCAAATCTGGGATATAGCTGGTCAAGATATCTTTGAGAAAGTAAGAATGCTGTATTATAGAGGAGCTTTAGGTGCCTTAATGGTGTTTGATGCAACAAAGATCACCACTCTAAAGAAATTAGAAAGATGGGTCAAAGAACTTGAACAAGGGACTGAAAGAGGTATTGTTCCTTTCTTTATTTTAGGGAACAAAATGGATCTTATTTCAAAAAGCAGAAGAGAATCAGTAAGTGAGAGAGTTAAGAAATTCATAAAAGAATTGAATACTAGCTACGGATCTAAAGGATTTAAGGTAAAATACTTCGAAACTTCAGCTAAAACAGGAGAAAATGTTCAAGATGCATTTGAGGAACTAGGAACTGAGATCATAAATTATATACAATATCGGAAAGATATGAGGGGGAAGACTCCTTGAATAAGGAGCAATTGAAACTTCTTCTTCATGAGGAAGATGAGATTGATCAAATAAGATTAGAAAATATAAAAGATTATGAAATTTTAGTTGATTTTTTAATAGACAATAATGTTATCATTAGAAGAAATGCGCTTAAACTACTTTTCAGTACATCATATGTTCCTACAGAGAAGATACTAAAAACGTATGTAAAAAATACTGATCCTTTAATTAGAGAAATAATTATTGAAAAACTTGATCATTTTATCCCTCTTTTATCAGATTTTTTAATCAGAGAAGAGAGTTTTGAAGTTCTTTGTGAAATTGTAACATCGCTTAAACCAGCAGATATATTCAATTCAATCAAAGTATCATATTCAGTAACTCCTGTTTCAGCTACTCTTGCTGAACTTTCTGCAAGAACTTGTTATTCTTCTTTTTCTAATTATGAAGAGACTTTCATTGATTTTAATTTTATTTCAGAACACCCAAAGAGCATAAAAAAAATATTAGCATTCAGGATGAATCAATCAAATCCTACATATCCAGAACTTACTCTACTCACATTAACGAAATATCCAGAATTAACTCATTTAATTGTGAAAGAAATCAGAAACTTAGTTTCAAAGACAGATAAACAAGAACATGTCAAATATGCATCACTAGCACTTATGCATGTTGATGATCCAAAGAATTCGAATATTCTAATAGATAGGTTATCCAATTTTGATGATTCTATAGATACACAACTTTCTATAATTGAAGCTCTTGGGAATTTAGGGAGTCCTAAAGCAACTCCTATTTTGATTAAACAATTTAAGAAAGGCGATCCTGCAGGTTATTATGCTGCTAAGTCATTAGCACTGATTGGAGAAAGTGTTCTTCCATACTTAATTGTTGCTCTTGAAGAAGATAGAAATGTACCTTTTATTATCGAAACCATGAAAAGAATTGGTGATGAAAGCTATGATTATTTAATGGATGCTCTCCACAAAGGTAAAAAAGATGTAAGAAAAAATGCTGCTCAATGTCTAACTTTAGTAATGAGTCAGAAATATGGGTATGAAGGAGCAATTCGGTTATTAACCACACAACTAGCAGGAAAGAATCCATCAATCATAGAAGCTGTTACTCAAGCCTTACTCACACTTGGAACACCTTCGATACGCGTTTTGATAGAAGAATTAACAGAGGATGATTTACAGCTTAGAAAAAACGCAATAGAGGTTTTACATTATTTTGGAAATGAGAATATTGAATTGGCTCTTGATGGACTTCTAGATATTAATTTACCTCAAGCTGTTAAATTAGGAACTATACTATACATCTATTATCCTGAAAAAGAATTACAGGATTTAGGATATTCATTCGCCATTCATAATGGTAAGTTCAGGGAAAAAGATGATGAAATTTTTCAACTCTTAGAGAAATCATTGAAAGAAATCGATCCTATAATTAGAGAAAAAGCATGCGAACTTCTTAACCAATTTGGAGCAAAATCTGTGCCACTTCTTTCATTAATTTTATCTGATCCAAATATAAATCTAAGAAGAAAAGCTGTTGAATCTCTTAGAAAAACAAAGCACAAAAGAGCACTAATGACATTAATTAGAGCAGCAAAAGATAATGATGATTCTATTGCTGAGATATCAACAAGAGCTTTAGGGGAATTAAAGGATCCTGGAGTTATTGATGTTATAATCGATAATATGAGAAGACCAAAAACATTAGTGAGAGATGCTGCAGTATATGCAGCTGTTCAGATCGGTGCTCCGATTGTGAAAAAGCTTTCAGAAAAGTTATCCTCTCCTAATCAAAACTTAGTAAAATCTACAATAAAAGCTCTTGGTCAAATGGATAGTAAAATTCTAGATTTAATCCTCCCTAAATTAAAAACTGCTGATGAAAGATGGTTTAACAATCTTCAGCAAGTTATTAAAAACATGGGTAAGAATGCAGCTGGTCCTCTGAAAAAATACTACAGTAAAATAAAAACTGCAAAAACTAAAGATAGACTTGTAATTCTACTTTCTTTAGCTAGAGAAACATCAATTGTTCCTGAAGTTGTTAAAAAAGTAGTTGAGGAAGAACATAAGCTAGGAGTAAAAGCTCTGAATAACCTTGGACAAGCAAGTACTAAGCTCATCATTAATGAAATGAAAAAACTGAATGCTGAAGGAAGAAAGACTTTTGCTATTAAATCAAGAGGATTAAATGTTGATATAATTGTGGAATTGATAAAAACAGCTGCAAAAGATAAGAAGATCTCGTCTTTATCAAAACATCTTCTTAAGATTCATACTAGAATTTTAAGGAGATATTTCCATGATAAACAGATGAAATTTGATGAATTCCTAGTGGAATATTCCTGAATATTAACTTAGTTTATTTTTCTAAATTAAGAATCTTGTTTAGCGAAATATCTGACAGAAATACACCTTCATTTTTCTTTTGCAAAATTGAAAATTTTTCAGCTAAACTAGGAATAATTGATAATTCCATTTGAATAGGGATGTGAAAATAGTACGTTTTTGATTCAGTAAAAGAACCCACAGATTCTTCTAAGGAAGTGTTTGTTTTAAGATTTATGAAGTTTGAATCAATTGTTTGTAAAACTCCAAGTAAAGGGAACAGTCTTTTAAAATTATCTTTTACTTGCTTAAAACATTGTTTTTCTTCGGTTTCATGAAAAATTCTGAAGATTTGAAAATAACCTGATTTTTCTAACCACATTTGAGTAAGAGTACCAACATCGACAAGATTTACTCTAGGAAAATTCTCAAGAATTGGTGTAGTGACCTTTAGAACTTGTTGATCAGCAATGCTCTTTAAACTATTAAATCCTGACGATGTTATTATTGAAAACTCGTTTGATGTAAATTCATTTTCTTCTGTTTCGAAAGTACCTTCTTTTTCGTAGAAATCTATTTTACTCACATTTCTTATTATCTCTACTCCGTTCTCTTTTGCTAGCTTTTGAAAAACAACCATTAAATCACTAACATCTGAACAAGTAAGCGATTCATAGATTTCTGTAATTTTAATTTCTTCTTCTGATGAAATAAAAGGATAATAAGTTGAAATCTCTTCTTCTGTAAAATGTTTATATTTTATTTCAGAATTCACAAGTTTTTTTTCATGATTTTTTCTAATTTCTCGCATTTCTAATTCTTTGTATAATAGAATCAGTGAATGTTGCGAGTATTCAAAATGTCCAGAAATGGAATGCATTTCTTTTAATTTCTCTTTACTGTCTTTGAAAACACTACTCATAAATTCATCAGATAACTCAAAAACTGGAGCTATTATATTGGATGTAAAAAATGAAAGATTTGGGATATCTTCTCTTTGTATTAGAACAATTGATTTATTTTTGTAATTTAATGATAGAAAGTATGCAAGAGCTGAAGCTGTAAGGTTACTCCCTTCGATGATAATATCATACACATACTTTCCATTCATACACTATTATTTAAGAATAAATTATTTAAATTTAGAAGTTAGAGCACTTTCATGGCATTTGAAATAGTTCTAAAAGTAATAAGTATAGAAGGAAATTGTGGTGCTGGTCATAAAGTTGGTGATGAGATTAGTTTAAATTTCGACACTAACGAAATCAAAGGAAAAGTGTGTTTACATGCTCTCTATTCAGTTTTACCAAAAGTATTTTCAATGGCTTATGGAGCTGAATTTCCTTGGTTAGAGAACAAAGATGTATCTACTCATGCATGTCCAGATGCATATAATCCTGTAGTTTATCAGGTTATAAGAAAGAGATAAGTTTTACTACCCTCCTAGAGATAATCTAACAATCTTATCAATAATAAAGACTAATAAGAACGCTAGAAAAACAAACAATAATATCTCCTTAGTAGTGTAAGCCCACTTTGGTTTTTGATTGAATAATATTGCAATAGCAAGAAATGTGGCTAATATAGCAATAAGATAAACAATAATCTGACTTGGCAAGTAGAGAGGAGGTGTAGTTACAACATACATTGGTAGAATTGCTGCAATCAATGCACCAGAGATTAATCCCCAAAGGAAAAGCGATGCTATAACTGCTGTAACTTTAGGACCAAACTTAACAGCAATTGTTCTTACTCTTGCTTTTCTATCTCCTTCGATATCAGGAAGACCCTTAATTACTTCTCTACCAACATTACCAGAACCTGCACAAGCTCCTACAACAATAGGAATCCAAGCTAAACCTGCTCCTGAATGAATAAGAAATGTATGAATAGATCCATATGCAAAAAGAGCTACTACATTAATTCCTATAGTTAGATTTCCCCAAAATCCCATTTTCTTAAGTTTAACATTATAAAGATCTAATGAACCTCCAAAAATGATTGCTGTTATCACAGTCAATCCATATAATTCAGGATTAATTATATCAATTGTTAAAGAAGTAAGTAATGCTAAAACCACAAAAATTATCCCATAGATTTTTGCTGTTTTTACTGATATTTTTCCTGAGGGTAATGGTCTATGAGGAGCATTTATCATGTCCTCTTCTCTATCTGAAATATCATTAAATATCATAGCTTGTGATGAAACAAATATAGTGCCTATTATGACTAAAGCTAAAGTAAGGTAATCGACCTTTACACCCAAAGGCAAAGACAATACAATCCCAAAAGCTGCAGCTGTACCCGCTACCAATCCGTTAACAAGTCTGAGTATTGTTATGTATGAAAGTATAATCTCTTTTTTTGAAAATTGATGGGAATTCATAGAAAGAGAAAACACCAAGTTGATTTTAAAGTTTATTAACAAAGTTCAGTATCAGATGCTCTTAGTATTTTACATTTATTTGAACTTCATTGATATCCTCTTCTAATCCTTTAAGTGATTCAACAACAGCTAAGACTAGCTTTGATGTGATCTTTATCACAAACGGATTCAAAGGAACCTCTTTACCATTTACCTTAATTTTGGTTTCATTCACCATTATTATCTCTAAAATTCATTCACTGCTAATTCTAATAAAGTTACCTAGATTAAATCAAACAAACTGGTATAGAAAATATGAAAAATAGAAAAAAAAAGATTTGAATAATTCTTTTATTTGAGTTTTATTGTTGGATTTGGATCATCCTTTCCATGCATTTCGATATCAACAAGTCCTGCAGCTTCAAGCATTTGGACATATCTAAGAATCGCATGTGTTGAGGATCCAGTAGACATTGCTAAACGTTTTAACTCTATTACTTTGTATTGCTCTAGAGTTGAAAGCCAGCTATAGGAGGGATCTGATTCCGCAATTATTTGGAATCTTTTTAGAGCTTCCTCTTTTTGTCTTAGGTCGTTCTTTATTTGCTCAAGCCTTGAGGAATCTGCTAACAGTTCGTTATATTTATTCTCAATTGTAGCTTTATCATCCTTCAGCTGTTCTAATTGTGCTTCTAATTCGGTTTTAGTACTTTCTATTTCTGTAACATTCTCTCTTAGCTTATCTATTGTATTTTGTTTGTCTTGATGCTCTTCACTCTTTGTTTCTAAATCTCTTTTAACATTAGCCATTTCAGTATCTTTTCTCATAACTTCATTTTTGAGTTGTTGAAT
>JAEOTG010000260.1 GCA_016839985.1 Candidatus Heimdallarchaeota archaeon
AGGATAAAACTTGAAATCGAGTAATTAGGGGCAGTGGTCTAGCTCGGTTATGACAACTCCCTTACACGGAGTAGGTCAGCGGTTCAAATCCGCTCTGCCCCACCAACCTTATTTTATTTATTATAATCTAGCAGATTCTCCACTCTCTTCACTACTTGAGCTCCTATCTTTATTCTTCCCAAATATGGTCCCAATTCAGGAATTAATCCTTCTGCTCTTGTTCCTTTTTTACATATTAATCTGTATTCTAATAACCCTAAGCGCTCAATTTCTTCTATATCTTCAGTATGTTGACTGGAAATAAGAGCGTGTTTAATTGTTCTTCTTGTTGTACCACAGAGTATTAGTGCTTCTTTATTGTGATCAAAAGGTTTTTTCAACCAATTAAGGGAGTTCTCTGTTAATTTTAACCATATTTTAGAACTCAATATCTCTCTTTTAGTTATTTCAAAGAAAACCGGCAAATTATCAATTATTCCGTAAGCTCTGAGAATTTTAGTTAAAGGAACATTGTTACCATTTGCTAGTTGATTTCTCAATTCAAACAAAGGGTACAATCCATCCATATCTTTGGTTGATGTTTTCAAACCAACATCAACAAAAGTACCAAATTTAACTCCTCCAACTTCTTTAAATCTACCATAAACTTGATCAGAGACATTCACATCAGCAACACTTCTCTTAGTTCCATAATTGCTTTCTATGAAATTCTTAGCTATGATCTCATCCTCACCATCTATAGTTACCTCTGCACATCTTTCTTTGTTGAATTGTATATCTATGATTTCCACATCTAGTTCTTCTAATTCTTTCTTTAAAATAAAATTTAGAGCTTTTGCCGAACTATGTTTAGCAACAATATACGTTTTCTGCAGAGTTGTTATTTTTTGCATTAGTCACTACCATCTTGCATATTCTTTGTTTTCTTCCCTTTTTCTGTTGGAATGATTTCTGTTTTAGCATTCGAATATTTTTGTTTTCTTGCTTTGCTATTGGTTAAATTATCTAAGAAAACAGCTAAAGCTGCAACCTCGCTATGAGGTTGATGACCTATAGCTATATTATAATCAGCAAGTTGAAAAACGTAACCTGGAACTTTTGAACCTCCTACAACAACAAGGATGTTACTATCTATCCTACCTTTTAAAACTTCTAATTGGTTTGATAATTCTATCCCATACATTGTGAGGTGAACAACAATACCTTCTTCTCTTTTCCATTCTTTAATGAAATTTGTAGGGCTTTCAACAAAAGATATTGTAAAGCTTCCACCCCATTCTTTGGTAACATATTCACTGCTAATCTCTAGATTCGAATCATTATCTCCTGTATAGAAAAAATTTGAAGCTCCAAAAGCTCTAGAAGTAAGAGCCAGATGTGTGGTTATTCTTTTGTCTCTTGATATTCTATGAGATAAGCGGAGAATTGATAATACCATGATTTTCATATCATTTCACTCCACTTAAAGTTGATGATTAAGTTGTGATACAATGCAAATCCGTATTAAGCAAATCTGTCTTCCTTAAGCGTAAAAAACACATAGCTAAGGTAAACCATATAAACTCTTTTATATTTCTTATAATTAGAAAATAGTGAGAAATAATAAGGGTGCTAAAACTGTCAAAAGAAAGGTCTGAACCTGACCAAAACGACCCTGCTTACCTCATTTCTTATGCTCATCATCTTGAAAGACAAGCAAGACAATTAGAAACTGAAAAGCAGATGGTGGAAAGCGAAAGATTACGATTACAGAGGGAAGTCAACAATCTTAAGGTTGAACTTGAACGATTAAGGTCTCCACCTTTATTCATGGGTTATATCGTTGAAGTTCTTGATAACAAGTCTGCAGTTGTACGAAGTACAACAGGTCCAAATCTAGTTGTTTCTATCTCTCGACAAATTGATATTAATGAACTAAAACCCGATACAAGAGTGGCACTGAATCAGAGAACATTTTCAATTGTAAATATTCTCCCACCAACTCAAGATCCTATGGTTCAAAAAATGGAGTTAATCGAGAAACCCACCGAAAAATATTCTGATGTTGGTGGTCTAGAAGCTCAAATTCAAGAATTAAAAGAGACAGTTGAACTACCTTTATTGAAACCCGAATTATTTGAAAAAATAGGCATTGATCCTCCAAAAGGCGTGCTTCTTCATGGTGCTCCTGGCACAGGGAAAACGTTACTTGCTAAAGCTGTTGCACATGAAACACAAGCAGCTTTTATTCGTTTGATTGGAAGTGAACTAGTCCAGAAGTTTATTGGAGAAGGAGCAAGATTAGTTAGAGAAATATTTGAATTTGCAAGAGAAAACTCTCCTAGTATTCTATTTATTGATGAACTAGACGCAATTGGAAGTAGAAGGCTAGATTTAGCTACAAGCGGTGATAGAGAGGTTCAAAGAACGCTAATGCAACTTCTTTCTGAATTGGATGGTTTTAATCCACGAGGAGATGTAAAGGTTGTAGCTGCAACAAATAGAATAGATATTTTAGATCCTGCAATGTTAAGACCTGGAAGATTTGATAGAATCATTGAAATACCAATGCCTAATGCTGAAAGCAGATTAGATATTTTTAAAATCCATTCGTCAGGAATGAACCTCAAAGGTGATGTAGATTTTGATTATTTAATACAGATGACTGATGGATCAAGTGGTGCCGATATCAAGAATATCTGCACAGAATCAGGAATGTTTGCTATTAGATCTAGCAGAGATCATGTCATTAACGAAGATTTTACAGATGCAATAAAGAAGATAACTGGTGAAAAAGAAACTACTTCAGCATCAACAACAGGTTTCATTTAGATTATTTTAGCTCTTCTTTTTTCCTATTCTTTGTAATTTCTCAATAATTTCTTTATGTTCATAAAATCGTTTTACTATATCTGAATTAGCACCAAATTTGGCAATGAATTCTTTTAATCCTTCATCAAAGGATCTTTTTTTATTCCCAAATGCTAAGTTGTCTGAATAGGAAACTAAAATCTCCTCGTTAGTCTGGGGGATATAATTTTCAGGTGGTAATCCAAGTTTAATTGCTTCTTCTTTTTCTATTCCTGTACCAATATGGTTTTTTACTATAGACAAAATTTTGGAATCAAGGTTTTCTTCTTTTAATATTTTTACACCTTTTACTGCATGAAAAATTGTGTGATCAACAGAACGACCAATATCATGTAGCATAGCTCCTGCAATAACCAATTCTTTGTTTATGTTGTTGATTTGCAAAATAAATCCTTCAACAATTTGTGTTACAGTTAAACAGTGTTGTATAACTTCTAATGGTGTATTGTACTTTTTCAGTATGTTTAAACATTCTTCCTTAGAGGGTATTTTATTAGAGACCATGTTCTTGTTCTTTAACTTTCTTGCATTTCTTATAGTTTTTTCCTCTGATATAAAAACCACGAAATCAAAACTTTTTTAAAAAAAATTTAGAGACACATTATGACTGACAATGCCAGCAGAAATAACTAAAGATCAAATAGAAGACATCGTCAAGCTCACAATAGAGCAAGGTGGAGAAGTTAGAACTAAAAGAACCAAGGATGTTGTAAAGATAAAATTCAGAACCAAAAAACGATTATACACAATTAAACTTCCATTAAAAGAAGCTGAATCCCTAATAAATGATATTTCCTCAAGAATTAATGTTGTTTCTTTTTCATAGGAACAAAAAAGATTAGTCTTCATCCTTCTTTTTCTTTATAACTACAACATCACCAAGTGTTTGGAATGCTGTTCCTTTCTTTTGGTCCTGAGCACTATATGATTTAAGTTCTTCAGTAAGTTTTATTTCAAAAAATCTTTCGAGCTTTTTAACTATGTCATCTGGAGGTCTCATTTTTCCTGTTTCAATGCTTTGAAGTTCTGGAATGGATATTTTTGTCTGAATTGAAACATCCTTTTGTGATAATTTCATTTTTTGTCTAGCCAATCGTACTTTTTCATGATAATCTGGAACTAATTCGTTTACAGCTCCAGAAGCATATGATTTAGTACCTCTCCCAGGTGTTTTTCTTTGTGTAGTTGCTCTTTGTTGATATGGCTGTTTTGGTGATATTTGAGCTCTTTTACTTACTTTTGGTGTGACTTTCTTGCCGTGTTTTGCACAGGAAGGACAAACCGCAAGTACTGCTCCTTCGATTTCAATATTGATTGGTCTAGAAAAAATTTCGTTTCCACACATTTCACAAGTTGACATATCAATTCACCCTTGCTGTTTTTTCTAAAAAAAGACAAATTCAAAAAGATTTTTCTATAGGAGTAAAAGAACAAGAATATAGGCTAGTTAAAAATAAGCTTGATAATAGCAATTTGATTATTGTGTATTTTTGCCCTAAATGCGGAAAACTTTTACAAACTGACAAAGATAAATCAGGAAAAACTCTCCTGATGTGCCTGAAATGTGGTTATAAACGAAATCTAGAGGTAAACGAGGAAGTCACTTTTACAGAGGAGATTGAGCATGATCTTGTAAGAGAAATGACTGTTGTTATGGAAAAAGATGATATTGATAAAACCAAGCCAATAAAAGATCTTTATTGTCCAAAATGCAAAAAGAATCAACCAGTTAATTTTTGGATG
Source organism: Candidatus Heimdallarchaeota archaeon (assembly GCA_016839985.1). Lineage (GTDB taxonomy): Archaea > Asgardarchaeota > Heimdallarchaeia > Heimdallarchaeales > Heimdallarchaeaceae > UBA460. The sequence continues at coordinate 4,594 of JAEOTG010000260.1, forward strand.
ATTCAAACAAGAAGTGCTGATGAATCACCTACAAGATTTTTTAGGTGCACTATGTGTGGTGAAACCTGGCGAGAGTATGATTAAAGGGAAGTAGTGAAAATGAGTAATCAAAATTCTAATATTGAAAATTCTGAAGGAAGTTCTTTCTCAAGAACAAATTCATTTGTAGAATCGAACGTAGCAGAGATTTCAGAACCTGGAAAATATCAAGTTCTTGGAAAAGTTTTAAGCTCAAAAAAAGATTCTATTATAATCTCAGATGGTTCTGAGGAAATAGAGGTATCTATTCCTACCTCTTTTGAAGAAGAAATTAAAGAAGAAACATTTTTACGCATTTTTGGAATTATAGAAATAGATACTGAAAACAAGAAGATAATTAAAGCAATATTTATTCAAAAGCTAATAGATTTTGATTCTGAAACATATCACAAAGTAAGAGAGTTAGAGCAATCCTTAAGAAAAAATATACAATAATTTAACTAGTCGATTTCCTTATATATTGAAATAAAAAAAGGATAAAAGAGAACAAATCGTTGGAATTATTATGCATCCAACCTTAGAAAAAAAAGGAGAACAGGTGAAATAAATTGGTTTTTGAGATGGTTTTAGAGGACGCAAAATTGATGTCGAATATTTGCTCCATTATTAGTTCAATAGTTACAGAAAGTAGTATAATAGTTGATGATGAAGGAATTAAAATAAAAGCATTTGATGCATCACATATCTCTATGATTGATTTCTTTATGAAAAAAGAAGCATTTGAGAAATATAATCTTGATGATGAAACAAATTTTGGATTAAGTCTAGAAACCTTAAATTCTATACTCAAAACTGCAAGTGCAAGTGAAAAATTAAAAATGTTACTCGATGATGACACAAAGAGGTTTATTGTTGAGTTTACAGGGCAAAAGCAAACAAGGAAATTCTCTTTATCATTAATAAAAATACCCGAAGAGGGAAATATACCTGACTCAATTCATTTTGATTTTGCAAATAAATTCGAAATTAAAGCTTCTTTTATTCAACAAGTTTTGAAGGATGCTGAAATGGTAAGTGATTACTTAAGAATTAAGACAACTAATGAAGGTATCCTATTTGGAGCTGAAAGCGACACAAAAGAAATGGAAACTTTTATAGATCCTGAGAGTGAAGATATTCTAGATAATGCAGATTATTCAGTGGATCCTGAGGGTTCAGATGCTGTTTATGCTTTAGATTTTCTTTCCAATTTCCTAAAAGGAATAAGATCTTCGGATAGTGTTAAGATGTCTTTCAACCAAGCGCAACCCATTCGAATCGAATATGAGATTGAAGATAAAGGACATTTAATCTATTTTGTAGCTCCAAGAATTGAAGAAAGTGAAGAAATAGATTCCTAATAATTGGAAGTAATTTCGAAGTTGAAGAATTAGAGAATAGGATTATGAGAAAAGTATGTTTGACAAAATTCACAATAAATGGAAGGAAGAAAGGGAAAAAGAAGATATTACCCCAATGATTGATCCTTTTTATGGGTCAATGAGAGATTTTCTAAAAGAACGTACAAAAGCAACTAAACAAGCATTAAATCCTATCACTAAAAAAATACTTGAAGAAAGGCTTGAACGAATTCAATATGTTATTAATGATTTTATTAAAATCAGAACAAATAAGATAATTAAAAAAATATTAAATAAAGAAGAGATTACTGTTAATTTAGCGAGGGAGGAATTGAATTTCTATGATAGAATGAAGCAGATATACGATATTTATCTAAAAGAAATCTTTTCCCCAAAAGATGTAGCTTACACTGATATTCAAGGGATACTTGGAGTAAAAGCAGAAGAGACTGAAGAGGAAGAAGTCGAACTAGTTGCTATAAGATTTCTAAAAGCTACAAAACAAGAAATCCAAGGTTTAGACGGAAAAATCTATGGTCCTTTTGAACCAGATGATGTGTGCTTTCTTCCAAAAGAAAATGCTATAAGTTTTGTAAAACAATCTATTGCTGAAGATATAAAAATAGATAATTAATCTGTTTAAGGAAGAACTTCTACAACTTCTCCTAAAATTTTGGCTTTTCCTCCTCTAGGAACAGCTAAATCAGAATCACAAACGTTGCACTTTACTAAAGTTTTTACTGAATCAAAAACAATTTGCTCGTTTTTGCAACTTGAACATTTCACTTTTAGGAATTTTGTAGATGGGTAAGGTACTTTAGACATGATTTTAGCAACAAAGCTGGAATTTAAATGTCTTTTGATAATTGGGAAAAAGAATTATTGACA
>JAEOTG010000261.1 GCA_016839985.1 Candidatus Heimdallarchaeota archaeon
GTGTAAGGTTCTTCTCTACCTTTTTCACAAATAGCTAGTGTTTTAAAACCTATTCTCTTTGCTCCATCGAGAACATCCAAGGCTGAATGAGAAGCTAGAACTCCTATTGTTATATCTTCAAGACTGTATTCTTGAATTGTTTCTTGTATCATAAAACCCACCAAATATTCTTGTCAGTTTTCCTTTGATATTGTTTTTAGAACTTTGAATGGAATAGTATCTAGTTCAGTAATATTCTTCCAATGGGAACCAATTCCTGTTAAGATGATTATTTTTGCAGGGATACCTCCTGTTTTGCGAACCAAGTTTACCAAAGCTTTTTGTGTTGAACCAGATCTAATTATATCATCTACTATTAAGACTCTCTCTTTATGTCGAATAAAATTATCTGGAAAATAAATTGTTTCAAGTCTTCCAGAACCTGTAGATTGGATATCTTCTCCTATTACACTTGTAGAACCAAGAGGTTTCTTCCTACGGGCATAAACACAATCAATATTTAACAAATGAGCTAATGTCATTGCTATTGGAATTCCATCAACTTCTGCAGTAATGATTTTATCAACATCTCTAGGTATAATCTTACGATATATTGCTAAGAAAAGTATTGCTTTCAAGGTTTTAGAATCATTAAGTAAATATGTATTTGTCACTGCAATTTTTCCATCTTCATTAGTCCATATATCTATGTGATTTTTTATTAGCTGACTAATAGTTAACCCTATCTCTTTATTTTCAACTAATATCTTTAATAATTCATTCTTAAGATTAGATTTTGGAAGAGCTTTCCCATTTATGTATCTAGATAAATTAGCTACAGATATTTCAACTCCTTTTTCAGAAAGGTAACTGCGAAAAGTTTCCAGTGTTTCGAATTTCTTAAATGCCATTTTCAGCAAATTCAAAGTCATTAATTTTTCTTGAGCATCAATATAGCTTTCAGCTGAACTCATTACTTGTAAATTTAACATAGCTTATATAAAATTTTGCAATATTATGCAATTTATAAATAAAAATGGAACAGATAAAATTGTATTGTAATCATTTATTCTAGTCGCCCTAAACCATTTTAGGATTTTATAGATTAGTAAAGTTTATTAAGTGATTTTTGAAATGCCAGCAGAAAACATATATCAACAGTTTGCAAAATAATGTAAATTGGTGTTTTAATGGTTGTATACTCTGGAAAGGCAAAAGATGTCATTGAAGTAGATGATGAAAGTGTACAAATTGTCTTCAGAGATTCAATATCTGCGTTTGATGGAATAAAAAAGGAAGAGTTAACTGATAAAGGAAAAATAAATTGTCTGATATCATCTAAACTATTTGAAATTCTGAATGAATATGGTTTTGAAACTCATTTTATAAGGCAAATGAGTGATACAGAGCTATTGTGTAAAAGAGTAGAAATATTACCTATTGAAGTTGTTTGCAGAAATTACTCAGCTGGGAGTTTATGTAAAAGATATGGTTTAGAAAAGGGTTTAGAGTTTAAAGTACCATTAATAGAGTTCTTTGTAAAAGACGATAAACTTCATGATCCATTAATAACATCAGAAGTTGCAATTTCTTTAAGCATGATTGAAAAAAAAGAAGCTATTTTACTTGAAGCTATTACTCGTGCAGTTAACGAAGCTCTGAGAAAAGTATTTGAGTCTATATCATTAACATTAGTAGATTTTAAACTGGAATTTGGAAAAACATCTAATGGAAGAATAGTAATTGCTGATGAAATTTCTGCTGATACTATGAGATTATGGGAAAAAGAATCTGGTGAAATAAAAGATAAAGACAGATATCGACAAGATCTTGGAGATGTGATAATCCATTATCAAGACATTAAGGAAAGATTAGAACAAGTAAAATCTATTCCTCCTCTAAATTTGAAATCATCTGTTAGAGTAATCATAAAACTAAAGGATTCTGTTTTGGATCCTGCTGGTGAAGTAACATTAAGATCATTAAAAAGAAAAGAATATGAGAATATTGAAGATGTAAGGTTAGGAAAAAGCTCATTTCTGCTATTCTCTGAAACTCCTTCCTTTGCATTACAAGAAAAAATCGAGAAAATTAGTAAAGATATTCTTTCTAATCCTCTTATTGAAAATCACTCTTTTGAAATTTATTTTGGAAGTGATAAACTTCAGGTGTGAAAATGAAAATAGGTGTAACAAAATTTCCTGGGACTAATAATGAACAAGATGTTTTGCGTGCACTATCAGAACTGAATGTTAAAGGTATTCTTGTAAAACAATATGAAAACAAACCATTAGATGATTTCGACGCTTTAATCATAGCTGGTGGTTTCTCGTATGGTGATTATTTGAGACCAGGTGTTCTTGCTGCTCATTCACCAATGATGGAAGAACTTCAAAGCTTTGTTGATTCAGGACGTTTTGTTATTGGAATATGTAATGGATTCCAAATACTATGTGAAACAAGGATATTGCCAGGAGTACTTACAACAAACACATCAACCAAATTTATCTCGAAATGGATTTATCTAAGATCAGAAGATAGCAATAGCCCTCTTTTAAGAGATATAAAAAGTAAAGTTCTCAGATTACCTATAGCTCATTTTGATGGTAGATATTATAATAAAGAAAAAGAGATTGATCAATTGAAATCAAAGAATCAGGTTGCATTTCAGTATTGTGATGAGAACGGAAAAATCACACTGGATAGTAATCCAAATGGTTCAGCTAACAATATAGCTGGTATAACAAACTCTCGGGGTAATGCATTAGGATTAATGCCTCATCCTGAAAGAGCCAGTTTTGAGTATCTTGGTTCAAAAGATGGTATGCAGATTTTTGTAAATCTATTGGAGGAAATTAAATGCTAACTACTGGAGACTATGGTAAGGTTTTAGATGAACTGAGGAGAGAACCCAATAAAGCAGAATTAGCCGTTTTTGAAGCTATGTGGTCAGAACACTGTTCGTATAAATCTTCAAAAAGATGGTTTCATTTGTTTAATGATACTGCTCCATACCTAGAATTAGGGATGGGTGAAGGAGCTGGGTTGATTAATCTTAGCGATGATTTGTTGGTTGGACTAGGATTAGAAAGTCATAATCATCCATCTGCAATTTCGCCTTATGATGGTGCAGCGACAGGAGTAGGTGGGATTATAAGAGATATTTTGTCTCAAGGATGTAAACCTATTGCAATATTAGATTCCATTCGTTTTGGTGAGTTGGATTCACCACATTCCCAACATTTATTTGAAAATGTTGTGAGAGGAATATCCTTTTATGGAAACTGCTGTGGTATCCCTACAGTTGGGGGGGAAGTAGAGTTCGCAAGTTCTTTCGAAAATAATTGTTTAGTTAATGCTATGTGTGTAGGTGTAGTTCAGAAGAATAAGGTAGTTCGTAGTATAGCTTCTAAACCTGGTGATTTTCTAGTTTTGTATGGTGCAAGAACAGGAAGAGATGGTATTCATGGTGTTTCTTTCGCTTCAAAAGATCTAAGTGATAGAAGTGAAAAAGATAGACCTGCAGTTCAGATAGGCGATCCTTTAAAAGAGAAGATTCTGATAGATGTTACACTAGAGTTAGTAGAAAAAGAATTGTTAAATGGATTGCAAGATTTAGGAGGGGGGGGATTAAGTTGCGCAGTATCAGAGATGACTCATAAAGGAAATACTGGAGCAATCATTAGGCTTGAAGATGTTCCTTTAAGAGAAGAAGATATGGAACCTTGGGAAATATTGGTATCTGAATCTCAAGAAAGAATGTTAGGAGTAGTTGATGCAACAAACCTACCATTAATAGAAGAATTACTGAAACAAAGAGATCTTGTTTATGCTGTGATTGGGGAAGTAACAGGGAATTCCCACTACATAGCATATTACAAAGGGAATAAAGTATTAGATCTACCAGTAGACTTGATTGTTGAAGGTTTCCCTGAACCTGAAAGAATTATGAAACGACCTGATTATATCAATAAGGAGTTTAAGGACATTCCTGAAATTAATGACTTAAGAAGTGAAATTCTAAAACTTTTTTCATCTCCTAACATTGGTGATAAATCTTGGATTTATCAACAGTATGATCAACATGTTCAGACACAAACTGTATATTCTGCTGGCAATGATGCAGCTGTTTTACGTTTAGATAACAAGAAATATATTGCTACATCTTTAGATTGCAACTCCTTCAGTGTATATTTAGATCCATATAATGGAACAGCTAATAGTGCTGCTGAAGCTATGAGAAATCTAGTATCAGTCGGAGCAAAACCTTTAGCTATTGTTGATTGTCTTAACTTTGGTAATCCTGAACAACCTGATTCATATTGGCAATTTGTGGAATCAGTAAAAGGATTAGGAACTTTTTCTCATGATTTTCAGATACCCATAGTTGGTGGAAATGTATCTTTTTATAATGAAACAAGTATAAGAGACCAAAGAGATAGAATCAACCCAACACCAACAATTGGAATGTTAGGGATTATTGAGGATCCCAAAAAAATAATTAAGAATTATTTTCAGAAGGAAGGAAATCTTCTTGCATGTATCGGTTATTTTGATAACAATCTAAATGGTTCCGAATTTCTGAGATATAATTATGAAATTCTTCAAGGAAAAATCACTCCGTACGATAAAGAAAAGGAAGAAGCATCAAGGAAGTTAATTGAAGAATTAAATCAAGCAGGTCTCATAGAGAGTTGTCATGATATATCAAATGGTGGTTTTATTGTTGCTTTAGCAGAAATGACTTTTGAAAATAACATCGGAGTAAAACTGGATATGGAAAAGATTCTCACACATTATAAAATAAAAGAAGAAGAAATCCTCTTCACAGAGAGTCCAGCAAGATACTTAGTTGAGATTGACTCTTCTGAATTTAAGAAAAATAATGTAATTCAAAGTAATTTATCCCCATTTGTATTGATAGGAGAAACAACTTCTGAGCAAACAATAGTAGTTGATGATAATATTTCATTTAGTATTGAAGAAATAAGAGAAAAATGGAAAAAGGCAATTCCAAAATATATGGAGGATTAATATGATTGAAATTATTGCTGGAAGCAAGAGCGATGAAGAAATAGTTAAGAAAACAACCAAAATTCTTGATGAGAATAATATACCATTCAAAGTCAACTATATATCAGCGCATAGAAATCATGAAAAATTGGTTAAAAAAGTTAAGAATTCTGAAGCCAGTGTGTTTATTTGTATAGCTGGTTTAGCAGCAGCTTTACCAGGTGTAGTAGCATCTCTCACAGAAAAACCTGTTATTGGTGTTCCTGTTTCTGCTGCTTTAAATGGTTTAGATGCATTACTATCTATTGTTCAAATGCCAAAAGGAGTTCCAGTAGCTACTGTTGGAATCGACAATGGACAGAATGCTGCATATTTAGCAATTAGGATTTTAGGTGTTAACAATGAATGAAGCATCTATACCATCAACTTATGCAGAAGCTGGAGTTGACTTATCCATTGAAGCTCAAGTCCTGAAGAAGATCAATGAATATGTTAAGAAATCGTTCAAGTTTGGAGACATAGTATCAAAGGAAGGTCATTACGCCAATTTAATCAAGTTTGGAGACTTTGGTATAGCTCTTGTGACAGATGGTGTTGGAACAAAACTTCTTGTTGCTCAAGAAGCACAAAAATATGATACAATAGGGATTGATTGTGTAGCAATGAATGTTAATGATTTGCTATCGATGGGTATATCCCCTAAAGGTTTTGTTGATTACTTAGCAGTATCAGAACTGAATGAAGGAATCATAGAAGAAATTATGAAAGGTATTTATGTTGGATGTGAGCAAGCATCACTTCCTATATTAGGAGGAGAACTTGCAACGATTCCAGAGTTGCTTGAAAAGAATTCACATTCTTTTGATTTAGCTGGAAGTGCGATTGGTATCATTAAATTAGATGATTTGATTGATGGTTCTGATATTAAAGTAGGAGATATAATTTTAGGTATCTCAAGTAGTGGAATACATTCAAATGGTTTTACAATAGCTAGAAAAGTTTTATCAATAAAGTATGAATTAACAGAAGAGTTCCCTTGGAATAAAGTTGTTTACGAGGAACTTCTGATTCCCACAAGAATTTATGTAAATGCAATAGAAGAACTACTAAATAAATGTAAAATTAATGGATTAGCTCATATTACTGGTGGAGGATTTAAAAAACTCTTCAGATTAACAAAACTAGGTTTTGAGATTACTAGATTTCCTAATCCTCAAGAAATCTTTGAGGAAATAAGAAATTTAGGTAATATCTCCTATCAAGAAATGTTTTCAGTATTTAATATGGGTATAGGATTTATTGTTGTTGTGCCAAAGGGGGAAACTGAAAGATCTTTATCTATCTTAAATCAATATTTTGAAACATTTGTTTTGGGAAAAATAATCGAGGATCCTACAATCACAATTCCCCAATATGATGTACTTTTTACAAGGTGATATTATGAATGTAGCAGTTTTAATTTCTGGAAGAGGATCTAACCTTAATGCAATTTTAGAAGCTGAAAGAAATAACAAAATATCAAAGGCTCAAATTAAGCTAGTTATATCAAATAATTCTAAAGCTGAAGGATTAAAATTTGCTAAAGAGTATGATAAAAAAATTATTTGTTTGGAATCAAATAATTTCAAATCAAAAGAAGCATATGATAAAGAACTTGCACAAATTATAAAATCCTTTAATATTGACTTAATTGTTCTTGCAGGATTTATGAGAATATTATCTCCTTCTTTTATCAAGCATTTTGAAAACAAAATAATCAACGTTCACCCTTCCTTATTACCAGCCTTTCCTGGATTAAATGCTCAAAAACAGGCTCTAGAATGTGGTGTGAAAATTACAGGTTGTACGGTTCATTTTGTCAATGAAAAGGTTGATGAAGGACCAATTATCCTTCAAAAAACTGTTGATGTGAAAGAAGATGATACAGAATTTTCATTATCTAATAAGATATTAGAAAAAGAACACGAAATTTTACCTTTAGCTATTAAGCTAATTTCAGAAAATAGAGTAAATATCCATAAAAATAAAGTGAGGACTGTATAAAGATGTGTGGAGTTCTAGGGATTATTGGTCCAACAACTCTTGGACAAGGAAAAATCCTACTTCAAATGCTTACACATAGAGGGCAAGATGCAAGTGGTATTGCTTGGTTAGAGGAAAAAAATAAAGAGATACTGATTTCAAAAAAAGATAGCTATCCTGATTTGCTAGATGTTGATGATGAAAACGAAGTTAGTATGTTGATAGGCTCTACAAGGTATCCAACATTTGGAAATAGAATTAACTCATTAAACACAGAGCAATATGCCCAACCATTTTTGTATAAAACAAAATATGGAAAATTAACTCTTGTACATAATGGAAATATCACAAATATTCCAATACTTTCAGAAAAAAACTATGAAAGTGATACTAGTTTTATTGTTGAGTATATAGGAGAAATACTAAATAAAAATGAAGGGAATTTGGAGCAAGCAATCAAAGTTTTTATGGAAAAAATTGATGGAAGTTACTCAATTGTAGGAATTTACAAAGACTTTGTTTTTGCATTCCGTGATCCAAGAGGTATTCGTCCATTAGTTTTAGGTCAAAATAAAAAATTAACCATTATCTCTTCAGAAAGTGTTGTTCTTCAGAATATGAAAATTAAGAAATTTATCAATGTAAAACCTGGAGAGCTTCTGATAGTAAAAAATAGCATTGAAAGAATCCAATTATCAACCAAAGATCATGCTTACTGTATGTTTGAATATGTTTATTTCGCAAATCCTTGTTCAGTTTTAGAAAGAAAACTAGTGTATGATATTAGATTACAACTCGGAAAGGAATTAGGACACAGAGTTAAAC
>JAEOTG010000262.1 GCA_016839985.1 Candidatus Heimdallarchaeota archaeon
AGCATAGGTAAAGGGTGTATTCTTCTCTTGTAACTGAAAAGTTCCAACTAATTCTCCAAAAATATCGTTGAATGTTTCATCCATTCCTGTTGTAAAAGCATTAATTGTAACCTGCATTGTGATAGCAATAGTAATACCTGTAATCGCTAGAATGGCAACAATCTTTCTTCTAAATGCGTTTTTGAATGCAAAAACTGTTACTTTTCCTATCTTCATGTGGAAAACCTTAATTTAATTTATAATATTCAGAATTCTGAATATTAATAAATCTTACTATTCAACTATTTAAAAAAATACACATCTAGCGAATTAATAATATCTTCTCGTTTGGAGGATAAAGCCATTCTACACCAAGTCCAGTTACTATAGCATTATCTTCAATATTAAAGCGAATTTTTCTACCGTCCCAATCAGGCACAGGTGTTACAGCTATGAACTCAAATGCGAAAATATTCCTTGGTTTAATTATTAAATGAGCTCGATCTTGTCGGAAACCTGCTATAGAAGGTCCTGAGGCTACTTCGCTATTTCCAGTGTTTCCAACACAATGACAGTCAATAGTAACTCCCGTTTTTTCTTCACCATTAGGTTCTAAGCTAGGAAGTCTACTAATCATTGGATCAACATCCAAATGAAGATATTTGAATCCTGCTTCTTCCAGAGAATCAACAATAGCTGTGAGAGTTTCACCAGCTGTTCTTCCTACCTTGATGTTCTACCGAATTATACTTCTAGCTTTTAAAGCTTGATCCCATCCATATTGAATTTCATCAGGAACAGCTTTTTCTCCCTCACGTAAAACATAAGCAACTCTTTTCATATCTGTTCCAAGATTCATGAAATCTATACCAAAATCATACTGCATTAAATCTCCTTTTTGGATAATATATTCCTTTAATCTATGTTCATCCTTCTCTGAAGTTACAGAATGAATCACATGGGGAATGCTGAACTCAAAAGTGGGATTCATACCCAATGATAACAATTGATCTTCCATCCACCAACCAATATCTTCTAGTGAAGTTTCACCTGGTTTGATTACTTCATTAGATAAAACTTTTTCAATTAGCATTTGAGTTATTTGACACAATTTCCCATATTCGACAATTTCACTTATTACTCTTTTTGTTCTAAAATCTGTTATTACTTGTTCTGCAGAGACTAGTTTATTTTTATACTCATCACCTAGAATCTTAACTAATTTGATATACTCAGTGTATGAAATACCATCAGCAACTGCAAGATTTTCTGATTTGTTAACAGCAATTTTCTTAGGTCTTCTTTCATCAACAAATTTCTTGAGATCATTTGCATCACCAAATAAATCATAGACATCAAGCTGCTCTAGTATTCCTTCATCTCCTCCTAGAACAGCTCTTTCAATTCTCTCTTGCTCTCTATCTGTGAAAACAAAAAAACCAATATCTCCTCCCAAATCAACTGCTAGTGGATCTGGATTTCCTTCTCTTATTACATGAATCCACATATCTATTCCATTTTCTCTCATAGCTTCAGGTAAAATCAAATCAAACTTTTCTTTCCTAATCAGATTCAATCTTTCCCAGTATTCCTTTGCTTTGTACAAAGTTATACCTCCTCTTTAATTATGAAGAAATTTCAAGTTTCAGGAACATATAATGATTCAGATTTGGCTAGTTTCACCAAATCAGCATATGCTTCTTTTACATCCTTATCTTCACCAACTAATAAGAAATGAAGAGAACCTTCAGCGCTACCTACACCACTTGAACCGATTTGGAACACATATATATCAGGATAAAGAACATCAAATGCTTCTAATTCTGTGAATACTTCGCCTGGTATTGGCATCAAACCAATTGGTAAACCCATACAATATTCAGGGTCTACAGTTTTGTTTCCAAGAATCTGTGATAGTTCCCATACGCTGTCATCAATGCTTCTTGACAAACTTATGGGCACAATTATAGGAATTCCTCTAGCAATAGCATGAGGTATCATTGCTCCTATTGTACCACTTTCAGGATGTGCTAAGTAAACTCCTGCAATTCCATCATTTCCTAGAGCATTTCCCCCCTTTATCATAATGTCCCCAGGCATGAATTCTTGTAGTTCAGCTTTTGTATCAACAATTTTTCTTTTATTTCCTTTATCAACGACTACTTCCTTCAATCGTTTTTCTCCTTTCAAACTCCCTAACCTGAATAAGTTTTCTTTATCCCCTGTAACTTGTCCAGCAACATAATGTGATTTTTCGATAGGTTCTCCTAAGAGTTCCTCAAGAACATAAGCAGTTGTAGAACCTCTTGCAACAAAGATTTTTCCATCTTTCAAAGCATCTTCAATTTCTGGATGTTTTAATAATCCTCTAGCGAT
>JAEOTG010000263.1 GCA_016839985.1 Candidatus Heimdallarchaeota archaeon
ATAGGATATATACCTTTATTTGTAGATTTAATTAGTATTGGTGGATTAATAATAACAATTCTTCCGTCATTTTCCGCAATAAGATTCAGTAATTTCTTTTGAGTTTCAGAAAGGTATCTTTCAGAGATTCTCTTTACAACTTTACCTTCTCTCTTCCTCATAAAGAATGAAGTAGCTCCAACACCTACTATAATTCCAAGAGTTACACTTAAAACAATTACCCAAGTTGGTGTCCCCTTAATCTGTTTATCAAATCTAACAAAACAAAAGATTGTTCTTCAGGTAAAAGATTCTCGAAAGACCATGAGATGTATACCCTCTTACCTGCTAATGCAAATCCATCTTGAGGGAAGTAAGAAGTTAGTCCTTCTTCTTCATGAATAAAACTTCTCTCTGGGATTTTTAACTCAATGATTTGTTCTTTAGTAAAATAAGTCACATCAGAGTAGAATTCAAAGTAATAGTAGGCTTTGTCTTGTTCAGCAATAGGATAACGGTTCAAACTATACCAGATATCAAAGGTTGTAGAACTGTTGTTAGGAAGCTCAGATCTAAAGTACACATTTAGTAGAATAGAAGATCCTGAGAATTCAGTTTTTTCGAATGCTAGTGTCCCTTCAGAATCTATTGCTTTTAGATTGGAAGCAGTTTGATTGATCCATATTTCAATAGAATCTAAAGAAGAATTGAAAATATTCTTTACAGTATAAGTTTCAGCAACATTAATTTCATTTACGTTTAGTACATCAACTTTGATACTATGTAACTCAACATAGAAAATGTCAGAATCAACTTGAAGTGATTTTGAAGGTAATTCTTGTGAAGAATGAACCAAATTATTTTGCTTAAGCTAGCACCAATTATAGCTACAAATATAACAAAGAAAAATACAAAGAACTTTCTTCCTTTTGTGAACCTAGCTCGCAATAAAAAGAAATTTTCTTCTTTGGATAAAAATATATTCCTTAAAACAGAATCCACATAGTAATGGGGATCGTACTTTATTTAAAGATTCGATACAATCCAAATTCATCCTTAGTTCAACTATTGGAAATGAAATTTCTACTAGCAATTATATTGTTAATGTCTTCCTATACGAACCATGATCATTCCTAAAGTAAATAAAGCTATTAAGCCACTAATCCATTTTATTGGAGTACCTTGAGTTTGAGTACTTTTTGAATTCAATAAAATTAGTTCGAATAATTCTTGTTCTTCCTCATCAATGACACCTTGTTCATAAGATTCATAGACTCTCAGTCTATCTAAATAACCCCAAGCTAAATTGTAACTAATTTCTACGATTTTAATTCTTTCAAAAGGTTCTGAACTAACAGGAGTCTCTCCTGACTCATAAGATTCCCATCTTAAATTAAATAGATCTGAAGTTAAACTGACTTCTAATATCCCAGTTTCGTTATTAAAACAATCGGGTTGCGTATCTGCATAGATACCCTCGAAGTAATTTATCTTACCAGTCGAAGAATCTCTTTCTGGAGGTAATAAGTACCCCCAATCGTAATCATCCATCTCATCAAAACCATCAACATAATAATCCCATTCTTCAGCCGCTGAGAGGTTAACATCATTTAGAAAAATGTCTGCCCAACCTTTAGTATATTGCAATGCTTCAACATCTGTTAAGTTAAAATAATCAGGATCTTGCTTAACTTCAAATCTAATAGTATCTCCTTCTTCCACTAAGTGGTCAGAAGCCAGTGTCCAATTGAAATCAGCTTCTTTTATAAAAGTGACAACATTCCATTCTAAAACCACGCTAGGAGCAATTAAATCTGAATAATAGAGTTCATAATCTTCGCTAGCTACTTGAGCAAGATTAGAACTACTAAAGGTGAATGAAAGAAATGAAGTTAGTACTAAACTAAAGAGTATCTTCTGTTTAATGTGCATTTTACAAAACCAACCATTCTCAAGCTATTTTGTAAAATAAAATCGATTCCTTAATATATCTTTCTTAATAGTTGTTAGTTATTTTGTAGAAATGATAGACGAAAAATGAGGGACTTCTAAAACCTAAGGATTGAATATCAAGCAATATGTAATGATCAATATTTTTCGCTTGGATAAGAAGTATGGATTTGTTTGTCAACTTCAAATGCTTAAATATAGTTAATTGTTTTACAAAAAATCTCTATCATGTGGTTTCATTCTGGTTGCTTCACTGTTCTACAAAAGAAAATAGCAATAAATTATCAATATGTGCTTATTAGTAAATTATGAAAAAAAATGTCACTAATAAAAAAAATGTTAACACGACCAAAATTGAGGATCATTCTTCTAGTATCGTTATTAATAGTAGTAATCAGTTCAGCGACTCTTGGAGGAATATATGCATACCTTAATAGTGATCTTACTATCAGGTTTGAACAGAATCTAAATGATATCGATCCTCGAGATATGGGTGTAGATGAATTTATTGAAGACTTTGAATTTATGTATAATTTTTTAGCAGATAATTATCCGTTCTTTGATGTATATGAGAGACGAATAGGTTATAATTGGCTCGATCTCAAGGAAGTATATTTGGATAGAATTAAGGCATGTGAGAATAGCACTGGATTTCTCAATGTGTTACAAGATGCTATCAATTCCTTACAGAACTGTCATACTTACATGGTATCACCTTCTTTTACTTCCACACAGCGAGAATGGTTTGTAGAAGATGATCGATATCCATATTATGAAATTTTCAGCGAAGAAGTTGTTGAAGCTAATCAATACTGGATTGATATCTATGATAACGTAATGTACCAAAGAGATAATTGGTTTCTTGGTTTAAATAGAGTAAACTATGATTTATTGATGGTTTATGATAAAGGAGATTATATCGTTCATAAAGTGTGGAATACTACAGATAATTATTTAATTGGTTCCAAAGTAGTAGCTGTGGATAGCTTTCCTATTCATGATTTGATTAAAGAAAGCTACAATATCTCATATCTCCATTATGATTATACTAGGACTAGGAATTATGTAGAATTTTTGAGACCATTATATTTGGGTTTTTCAACAGATTTTACTTTAGAAAATTCTACTGGTGAACAATTCAATAAAACACTATCCTTTGATTCTGCATTTTACTATCCTTCAATTAACTGGAGAGGATATTATCCAAACTTACCTGATGTGTCAACAAGACTCTACCCAATAGAACGAGTTGGGTATCTACAAGTTGGGGGGATGCATAATCCCTCATTCATTCTTCATGAACAAATTATGTCTTTCTACGAGTCTATCGCAGATTATGATCATCTTATTATAGATATAAGAGGAAATAGTGGTGGTAATGATGGTTTTTGGATTCAAGAAATTGTTGAACCACTTCTAAAAGAAAAAACTAAATCAACTGCATATTTAGCACTTCATAAAAAAGCAACATATTCGCATATGATGCGAAGAGAAAGACAATGGTACTTCACAGTTTCGAAATCTCGTTTTGCCCATTTATCACTAGAAGCTCAATCTGGTGAAGTAAAAATCTACAAAAATACTCTAAAACTTGAACCAACAAATACAGTAGATTTCGATGGTACAATTTCAGTTTTAATAGATAAGAACATATTTTCATCCTCTGAATCTTTCTCAGTTTTCTGTAAAAATACTGGCTTTGCTACTTTATATGGTACGAATACAGGTGGCGATGGAATTGGAGATGCTACTTACTTCGTACTGCCCAATAGTAAACTGATCATTAGATTTTCCTACATTCTAGGTCTCTTCCCCAACGGTCACGCAAATGAAGAAACACATACTCCACCTGATGTATATTATGAGAGTTCCGCAGGTAACTGGGATGAGTTAATTGATTTTACAATAAACGATCTAATAAGCTGATCTTTAATCTTTAAATAAAATTAATAAGAGTGAAGTTTCTTCACTTCTTAATCTCTTTAGTAGCCATAAAACATTGAATTATAAGTTGCTCTTACTAGAGATTTTCTGTAATTCTTATGTGTTGTTTGGCTATTTCTTCTATGTAGTCTGTTAAGATTTCTATTTTGTTTTGATTTAGGTCCATAGAAGCGAAAACCTAAATCTAGAATCTTTTTCTTGTTTTGTGTTGCCATATTTATCACATGTATACTATATATTCTAAGCGTATAAATTTTCACGTGACTTATGTCGTGTATTTAAATATGTACTCCAATTTCCTTTTAAACTATAATTAAAAAATTAACTTGTGATAAGAAGTAAGATTGCAATTAGTACAAACCATTATTATTCTTGTGAAGTCTCAAAAAAAATCCCTGTTAGAATTTCAGTCTTAGCAGTAAATGGTCCTGAAGGTTTAGGTTTTGTTGAGGCATTAGATAGGAAAAAAGAAACTCTTGATGAGTTTGTAAAGCTAATGAAGAAATCTGATCAAATTATAGAGTTTAGTATCACACACAAGACGCCTTTAAGGTACTGGAATAAAGTTAAACATAGTTTAGATTACCCTTCTATTCACGATTCTATTCTTGAAAGTGGAAGTATGACTATATTGCCTATAACTATAGAAAATGGGATTCAGTATCACAATATCCTCTCTCCTAGTGCAGATAGTTTTAGGAAATTGTTAGCATATTTACAAGAAAGATTTACAGATGTTAACATCAGAGCATTATCTTCCAAACCTACTGAAACCTTACAAGATTTCTTGACAGATAAGCAATATGAAACATTAATGCTTGCTCATAGAAAGGGATATTATGAAATTCCTAGGAAATGCACTCTTGAAGAAATAGGAGAAGAATTAGGCGTTAAGAGAGTTGCATGTCAGGAAAGAATGCGAAGAGCGGAACGAAAAATTATTGACTACTATGTAAAAGATAGTCTGTTCAGTGAATATGGCTTTCAATAATCTAGTCTCAAAATATCAAATGCAATGGATTTTTGGGGATTTTTCTAACAAATAATCAAAAAGAAATGGAGAATAAAGAAGGAATTTAGTCTAAATTTTAGACCATTCATTTCTTGAAAGAGAATAATCTATACCCACAAATTCAATAGGATTGCCTTCTTCATCTTTTCTGAAAGCTTGTTTCGTTTCACCTATTTTACGAAAACCTAAACGTTTCAACAGTTTATTCGATGGAATGTTCAATTCTCCTGTACCTGTGACTATCTCATCTGCTTGAAGTTCATTAAAAATATACTCTATTATTGCTTTACAGCTTTCAATTGCGTAACCTCTGCCATGGAAAGGACTATGAAAGATATATCCAAGGTTATATTCCCTCTCCTTATCCTCCTTCTTACCTTTAGCTATCCATCCTATCAGTTTCTCTTCTTCTTTAAGAACAACAGCTACAAAATCATCTCCCTTTGCGAACTATTCTGCAATCCCTTTGTATTCCTCTAGATTATTAGGCCAAGGTCCATGATCATAAATGGCATATTCTGATTGTTCATAATCCATAACAATTTCTGCAATATCCTTCCAATCATCGCTTTTAAAATTGCGAATAATCAACCTTTCTGTTTCTAGTTTTATCATTCAGAAATCTCCTTCTTTATTTTACTAAAAATGGTAAATCTAATACTAATGCTTTTTCAGGACAATCTTCTTCGCATACTCCACAATACCAACATTCATCATATTTCTTATATGGGTATCCATCATCATTCAATCTAATAATGTCCATCGGGCATCGTTCTACGCACTCACCACAACTTGTACAAAGATCCACATCCACGATTAAAGGCATTAGTTCTCTCCTCCTTTTTTTATTGGAACTAGTAACGTTTGTACTTCACCTGATTTTATTCCTTTTTCGAGAATAATATGTTTCTTCCAATTCTTGTCATCTTTTTCAGGATAATCTGTTCTATAATGGAACCATCCCCATCTGCTTTCCTTCCTAGCTAGTGATGCATGAACTGAAAGCTCAGCACAATCAAGTATGAACTGTATCTCCTCGAATTTACTCAACTCATGATAATCTGTAATTCGAATGTTTTTTAGATCCTTTCTAAACCTAGGAAGCCACCATAAAAATCGTTCTAATTTTGTTTCATTCTTAGGAGGTACAACATAATCACTTATTGTACGTCTAACTTTGTATTCAAAATCTTGAACAGATACTGAACCATTATTGTTATTCTCCATTATGCTAATAAGTCGTTGTTCCTCTTCATCTATCAGATCCTGTTCAACTTTACATTGATCCTTGTTACTCACAAATTTCACTGCTTCCTCAGCAGCTACTTCCCCAAAAACAAAAGCTCCTGTTAAGTGTTGGAAAGGAACACAAGCTACGTCACCTGCAGAATACAGACCTTTCAGAGTTGTTTCAGTTTTTTCATTAACAACAATCCCTGTCATCCCATGACCTCCACAAAGCTGATATTCTGTTTCACCTAATTCAATTAGACCTTCTCTAAAGTCAATCCCTCTGTTCTCCCAGAATTTTTTCTGAATAGGTCGTTCAGTTGTGAAAAGAATTCGCTCAATTTCTTGGATTCGTTCTTCAGAGAGGTGATTCATCTTAATGAAAATAGGCCCTCTTCCCTCTCGAAGTTCCTTTAACATGTTTTGAGTGGAAACATATTCTAAATCAATCGTTTCCCCTAACGCATTAATAACTTCAGCACCACGTGTTAGAGTGATATAAAGTAATGGGCAATTAAGATCCTTAATAAGAGGAGAACAATTTGTATATTCAAAACCTGTTAATTGTGCTCCTGCTCTAAAAGCTAAGGAATATCCATCTCCAGCATTTCCTGGGTAATCAAATGTTCCATAAAGATATCCTGAATTAGGGAGGGAAAATCTAGCACAACCTCCATTTGCTAGAATAGTCGCTTTTGCTTTACAAACCACAAATTCTCCAGTTCTTATGTTAAATCCCAGAGCACCATTAACTTGTCCTTCATCTACTAGAAGTTTTGTTATAATTGTACGATTAATTACTCTTACTCCAGCTTCTTTGACTTTCTCTGCCAAAACTAATTTTAATTCTGGGGAATCCATTTCCAATAAGAAACTACCTTTTGCATGAACCTGCAGTGAGATATATTTGTTCTCATCATCTCGTGGAAAACGTATCCCCCAGCTTTCAAGACGTTTTAACATAGAATAGCTTCTCTTAGCCATAACATAGCTTGGTTTATAATCTAAAATTCCTTCAGTTGCTATGAGTGCTGAATGTATATATAACTCTGGAGTCGTAGTTCCAGGTTGAACTACAATATTTAAAGCATCCATACCCATTGCAATAGAACCACTTCGATTTATCTCTCCTTTTTCAAATATAATTACATCAACATCTGGATTTTGTTCTTTTGCTACTATTGATGCCATAGTACCAGCACTCCCTCCACCAATAATAAGAATGTCTGTTTCCAAATTCATGCTTTACTCAACTAGCAATCTATTCCTCCTAACATTTAATTGTTGCGTAAAAAAGCAGAACTGGTATAAATAATCAGGAGAAATTATTTCAGCATAGATTTTAAAACATAAAATTCTATAAGTAAATTATTAAAAGGGATTAAGTGTTTCATGAATGATTCAGATTTGAAGAAAGATATAGCTGCAACAACAACACTTGGAATCAAGGTTGATAAAAAGAAGTATAAACTAGATGTTGCGGCTACTGGATTTAGTTTGATGTGTAACAAAAGAATCACAAATGTTTTTCGATTATCCTGTACTTTAAACGAGGAAATTGATACAAAAAAACTTCAAACTGCTCTTTCGACAATTTTACCTCGTTTTCCTTACTATAGAGTGAGTATAAAGAAAGGTTTTTTTTGGGGAAAATTAGTTACTAATCTCGCAATTCCAGAGATACAGACTGATAGTAAATATCCTTGCCAATACATTCCATTTGGTAGAAATAATCTTCTTTACAAAATCATAGTAGATAAGAACAAAGTATCTCTAGAGTACCATCATTGCTTAACAGATGGTCAAGGAGGTTTGATATTTCTCAACTCACTAATTGCTGAATATTTCAGAATTAAAGGATTATCAATTGAGGGTTGGAATGATATTCTTCTAGCAAGAGACAAAATCGATTTGTTTGAATATGAAGATGCATATGATAGATATAAAAAGAAGAAAATAAAAATTCGTGAAAAAAATTTCATACGAAGAAGTTTCTATTTACCTAATAAAGTTGAACCTCCTGGATTTTTTCATCTACTGAATGTATATGTTTCTCTTGAAAGTATTAGACAAAAATCTAAGGAGTTTAATGTTTCAATTACAGCTCTGTTAACAGCAATATACTATGATTCCCTCGTAGAAATTCAAGAAAAAATTTATCAAAAGAAAACAGAAGATTTAAAACCAATTAGTATAAGGCTTCCAGTTGATTTAAGAAAAATCTTGATATCAAAAACAATGAGAAATTTCTCTGCAGCAGTTAGATTAGATTTGGATCCTAGAAAGGAAAAAAAATCATTTGGAACAACAGTAAAAGTAATTCATGATACTTTAAAAAACCAAATTCAAAAGGATAAATTCATCTATAAAATTTCAAGAAACATAAAAACTGCAAATATTTTGATAATACATATAATACCTTTTCAAATTAAGAGATTCATTGTAAGAACATTTTATTATTTAGTAAATACTCCATTTTATAGTGGTATGATATCGAATTTGGGACAGGTATCTATTCCTAAATTATTGGAAAAGTATATTGATTCTTATGAGTTTACCGTAGGTCCTTCTGCAGGAAGCAAGGAAAGGATTAGTTTAGTGAGTTTTAAGGATAAATTGGTACTCACATTTAGTAGTGTAATAAAAGAACCTATTTTAGTTGATGTTTTCAAAAGAAAACTAGACGAAATTTTAGGTTATAATTACATGGGAAAATAGAAATTTATTCATTTTTTTTTTTCTAAATTTTTTTCAGAATTAATATCACAAATATTGGCATATCTTTATATATATTGATGATTTTTTCCCTAACATAATGTCACAAAAAAATAAAATATGTATCTCATTTCTACTAATCATGAGTGTATTCATATTACAGCCACTAATCACTCATAATCTAATGGCTAATTCCTATGATACTCATATTTCCTCTTCATGCACAATATTTACAGTTTCTATTGGTGATAAGGTCTATTTTGGTAATAATGAAGATTATAGACTGAATAATGTTTATAGGTGGTATATTCCCGCTCAAAATGTTTCAACAACTTATTTTGGTGTAAAAGAAATCTATGGGGCAGTTTTTTTCGGATTTGATAATAATGACAATCCAGATATTGATGGTTGGGAACAAGGAGGTATGAATGAATATGGTTTATGCTACGATGCTAATGGACTGGATCCAGATATCGAATTGAATCTTAATCAAAGTGGTGTATATCCTTATACTGATCATGCTTTGGCTCAAATTCTTTGGGACTGTAAAAATGTAGAAGAAGTAATTACATGGTTTCAAAATATTAAATGGTATGGTTCTTTGGGAGCTCAATTCCATTTTGCGGACAATATCGGTGATGCGGTAGTAGTAGGCGTTAATGCTACAGGTCAATGGGTTTTTACCAGAATTGACTCTGCTTTTCTTGTTTCCACTAATTTTAATTTAAATGATACATCTCATGGCTATTACCCCTGCTCTCGATATAGTACTGCTACACAAATGCGTGGTGAAATTACAGCTGAAGAAGATCTTAATGTTTCAAAATGTGCAGAGATACTGTATGCAGTTCATCAAGAGGGATTGTATGGAACAAAATATAGCAACATCTGTGATCCTGTTAATCTTGAGTTCTATTTCAATTCTGGTGATGAATTCTCCGTTAGTGAAAAATTTGATTTAATTAACATACTTGCTGATATTGAATCTTTTGAACATAAAAATAGTTTTTTTGGAGTTGATGGATTAGGTGAAGGAATTCTAGTAAAAACAGAAAAGATAGATATTCAATTTGGATCCAACACAAACACCACTTCTGAAACTAATGGAATGACCATATTAACAAGTATATTAGGTATAACATTGAGTATGCTTTTGTTTCTTAGGTATAGAAAAAAACAAAAAAAAGATGTTTAGATTATTCTTTGATTTCTGATTTAGGATCTGTTGTTACAATAAATCCTCCTTCATTCACCCATTGATTATATCTCATGAGATTTGAAATTCTGAAACATTAAAAAGCATTATTAATTTTTTTTCTTTTCTTTTACATAATCCATTGCAGTAGCTAGTGTTACTTGGCATACTTTCTTTATGAAATCAAAATCTAATTTATCTATGGTGTCCGCTTCAGTATGGTAAAAAGGATATCTGAAATTTGCTGAGTCAGTTATCATTAAAGCAGGTATACCTTCACGCCAGAAAGGTGCATGATCTGATCTCAGTAGATCAAAAAATCTCTTTGTTAATGTTTCAAAACTAACAGGAATTCTTATTCTTATAAAAGGTAGTTGAACTGATTCATTTTTACACTGTTTGCAGAATGTTTTTGCCAGTATTTTTGATTCTTTATCACTCACTACTGTAATGAAATTTCCAATATTTTTAAACAGTTTAACCTTATAACTAGGAAATATAATTGGGTGCATTAAAGGTGGAAAAGTTTGTGAGTTTTTTCTTTTTGAAGTATAGCCTACTGTTTCATTATTTATGACTCCAATTATTTTCCTTTTCTCTCTTATAGCTTTTGCAACCCATTCACTACTCCCAGTCATAGCTGCGGTTCCAATCCAAGATGTATGAGTATCCTTGGAAAAAAGATTACTTATATTTTCAAAATACTTTTTCTCTTCCTTTGTAAGTTCGCTCTTAATATCCTTTATCGCAAGTTCCCAAGCCTCAGCTAGTGATTTTCCCATGGATGCATTTCTGTAGGCTTGATTGAAAACCTCCCTATTCTTTTCTTGTGTATGATAGGTAAAGAAACTAAAATCTTCATCCATTAAATCTAATTCCTGTGCAAACTTCAGAATTTTCAATTCTCTTGAGGGATTGAATTCTTCTAAAGTAAAACTGACAAAACGAATGTTGTCAGTTATTTCTTCTTTAGCTAAAATTCTAGCTGCTTCCAGCATTATTGCAATAGCTGAGCCATTATCATTTGCTCCAGGTGAATTCATAACTGTATCATAATGACTAGTGATCAAAACTTCTGGACCAGAACTATTTTCATTATAACCTTCAATATTTCGAAAAGGTTGATCAAAATCTTCAACATTAAAAACTTGCTCTTGAACTTGTAAACCATATTTCAAGAATTCTGTTTTTATATAATCTGCTGTTTCATCCAATCTCTCTTGTGCAACAATTGGATGTTTAATTCCCTCAATATTCAAGATGTGTTGATACAATCTTTCTACATCAACTTGTTCAATAATG
>JAEOTG010000264.1 GCA_016839985.1 Candidatus Heimdallarchaeota archaeon
ATTAACTAACTTTTGATGAGATTATTAAACTATATTCTCAACTTCTTTCTTTTCCAACTTCTTCTGTTAACAGCAACTCGTCTATTCCTTGCTCTCTTTAACCCAAACTTTTTAATATCAACCCATCTAGGAGCAAGTCTAATCTTACCAGATTTAATCTGTTTGAGTTTTCTACTCAACATTTTTCTGACCATAAGATCACAATAATTTTCTGATTTCTTCTGATTTTTTAACAGCTAAATCTATCATTTTTTTTGAGTCTTCTTCTGAAAATCCTTTATTACCACTTTTCTGCATAGAACATACTTTTCCATCTTCCATTATTGAGATTGTTAATTTTGAATCTAAGACTTGTTCTTCCTCTTTTGTAGGATCTAATATTAACTTATCATTAATTTTTCCAACTGTTATTGTGATAGGAATATGATTTAATGGTAATTTTTCTTTTAACATTTCTCTATTAACTTTATCATCTTCTATTGTCGGCATTTTTGTGTTTTTAAGAGCTATAATAGAAGCTAACGAAGAAGCATCGATCAAATTACCATCATGGTTTATTATATGAACATCTACAAAGACTGTCCATACCTTTTCTCCAGGTTTTAAACACAATTTTTCTAAATCTATACAATGAGATTCTCTTATACCTCTATCCACAACCCTAGCAAGTTCAATCGCATCTTCACCTGGTTTACCAGGGTCAAATTCTTCAGAGGCAATTGGTGAAAATTCAGCACCACTTCTCAACATACCTTCGTCAGGAACATCAGGATAAGGTTCACCAATATCCATCTTTATTCCAACAATAACGTCAGTCTTACCAACCTTAACTCTGGCTGAACCTTCAGCTCTCTTAATATTATTAGTAAGTATCTCTATCTTCCTAAATTCATCTAATTTTCTTCCGTCTAATCTTTCATTTGATTCCAATAATTTTAGTATATAATCATGTCTCATTTAATCACTCACTATACTTTTTCTTCAATACTTCTTTTTGTTTTTCATAAACTTTCTTCCCAGCTTTTAAAACACCATTAATTACAGTTTTGACTTCATCTGGGGACAACTGTCCATCCATTTGTAATAACGTTATCTCATTTTTTCTTGGTAAGATTGCCATAGGAATATCAGCTCCACAATAATTGTCTTCCTTTCCACAAAGGTCTATTATAATTGTGTCATCTACTTTTCCACCCGATAAACCAACAACTAAATCCTTCATTGGAACACCTGCATCAGCCAAAGCTAAAGAAGCAGCATTAATTCCTGTTACTCTTGTTGAACCATCGGCTTGTATTATTTCTATATATATATCAACTACAGTTTGAGGAAATTTTTTTAAAAATAAAGCAGGTAATAGAGCAAGTTTAGTAACTTTAGATATTTCCGTTTCTCTACGAGAAGAACCCGGTCTTATTCTTTCATCAACTGAGAAAGGAGCCATATTATACCTACATCTAATTATTCCGGTATCAGCTTGTTGTAATCTTCTAGGATGTAAAATTCTAGGACCATAAACAGCAGCTAAAGCAGTAGTCTTTCCAAAACTAACTCTGGCTGAACCATCAGCATTAGGAATAATACCTACTTTCATCTCCATTTTTCTAACTTCGTCTGGCTTTCTACCATCCAATCTCTTTCCATCAACAATCATTTTTTCTTTTGTTTTCATACCCATTTAATCACTCAATAATTTTGTTATTTCATCAGTCAATCCGATAATATGTGATTTTTCATCAACCATCTTAATTGCCTTAATAGCTTTCTTTATTTCTTCACCACTTAGCCAAACAACACCGTTTTGCCCAACTCTTATAATAGTCTTTGTTTTTTCTTTTATGGTATTAATCATACTACCTTCTTTTCCAATAAGTCTAGGAACTTTACTAGGAGGGATCTTTAATGTGATTCCGCCTTTTAATTTTCTTGCCACAGGAGTATTCATTGTCAACTTTACATCTCCTCTTTTTACATTATCAACCTGAGCATAAACAATATCTCCAACATCATAGAATCTTGTAATATCAGTTTTTTTCAAGTCAACAAACTCATCAACTGCTTCAGAGACAGGGAGAAATGCTTGCCAAGGTGAGTTTATATCAACTACCCAGCCAACCCTTTCTACATCGGTAATAATACCTATTACTTTATCCTGTCTTTTAGGAACATAAATTCCAGAGAGAGATATGACTGAAATATAATCATTTGATTCTTTGAATATTCCAACATATTTTGATATTATTTTTCCATCTTCTTCAAAAGTACCATATCCTGATTTATTATTTTTTGAATCTCCTATTACCTCTCCAGGTAAAACGATTTTTCTTGTTTCTGTCATTATAAATCAACCTTTTTTATTATTTCAGATTTGAAATTTCCTTTTGTTGCATCTCCAATTTTTTTGAAGACTTCATCTTGAATTCCAGCTGGTATTTCTAGAGTCACTTGTAATGACCCATCATTTAACCACTGTTCATCAAATTTACCTATCGTTCTCTTGAGAAACGGATAAGTTTTTGCACCGTATTGAGGAGGAATTGTTATTTTTATAACAACCCTTTGGAATTTTATTGGGAGTAAAGGTTTTAAAGTTTCCGCTACTTTACTGACTTGTATTTCAGCATCAATAAGCGGGTCTATATTTACGCCAGATTTTTCTATTGCGTTAAGTATTCTTTGGGGCGGATGAGGTGTATTTGTTTGAGGATTTATACTTCTTCTGGATATCAAATCCGCAATTTCTTTTTTCTTATTCTCAACAAAATTTCTTCTTTGTTCTGTTGTAAACTGAAGTTCACCCTCATTTAATATTTTTTTGGCTATTTTATACGTGTCAGTAGTTCCAAACATTATTTGAAGTTCATTTTCTGGTATTGCATTGCCTCTCCTTACATCATGATAAATACCAGGATAGGCAATAACGTCCTCAATATTCATATCTTTATTTTTTTTAAAGTTCAAGGCTTTATCAGGATCAACTAGAACCTCAAACTTTTTTCCATCTTTTTTTAATCTACTAACTATAGCCTTATTAATATCTACCATAATAATTTCACAGAAGTTTTTTGATTTGTTCTTCTGTCAATTTATGAAATTTCTTGTCACTTTCTCTTACAACTGCTATTTCTAACGCTTTCATTAGATTAGAAGGTTTTTCCACTTTTTTAATTATACTAATTATTAGTTTTAATGTATTCTTCTCATCTAGACTATCTCTGTGTTTATCACGGAATATTTTATTAGCTACTGTTGCACCCTTTCCAATTGCATAAGCCTTCCATTCATATAACATGCCTGAAGGATCGGCTTCTATCAAATGAGAACCAGTTGAATCAGCACCGCCAACCAAGAATGAAACACCAAAAGGCCTTAGACCAGCATAAAGAGTGGAAAGTTGCATTCTATCCCCTAAAGCTTTTGTTAATGTCCAAATACCTATAGGTTCTTCATAAGTTATTCTGTTAACTTGTGCTTTAACCATAAGTTTATTTACTAAGACTCTGGCATCTGCTAATAAACCAGCAGCAACAATGCCTATGTGATCATCAATCTTAAATAATTTCTCGATAGCATCAGGTACGATTAGTTTCATTGTTTGTCTTACTGTTGCTAAAATAACACCATCCTTAAAAACAATACCTAAAGATGTAGTACCCTTCTTTACTGCTTCTTTTGCATATTCGACCTGAAATAGTCTTCCATCAGGTGAGAAAACAGCTATAGTTCTGTCATAACCCATATATTCTGGAAGTATACCAGGCATAATTTCACCCCATATTTTTTCTAATACTCTTTATCGAGCCCGAAATTTTTAATATTTTAAAAGTTACTCTGTTATCCCCTAATCTATCAATTAGACCTAAGGTTGCTGTAACAGCTTGAACAGATTTATGATTACATCTTAATATACCTTGCTGTTTATTTTGATTCCAACAGTCTTTGAGAAGCCAAACTGAAGTTTTTGAAATTCCATATTCGCCTAAAAAATCAAGAGTCACATTCCATATGGCCGATTCCAAATCTGAATAAGCGAATTCCTCGCCCTTTTCAGAAATTACTTTAAAAGAAATATATCTATCCTTTTCCCTAAGAGTTGGTGAGAGTATTTTAAGTTTTTTCATTCCACCACCTTTACTCCAGGTCTTATCCATTTTTTATCTTGTTTTTTCTTTATCATTTTGATGATGTTTTCTGGTATGACTGATAAGACTTTTTTAGCTTCATTTAACTCTAAGCCCAACATACAGCCCATTGATATTAGTATCCTAGGATCTTTTAATTGCCAATGAGATGCAGCTCCAGAACAAATGATTAAAGGAGTTTTATATTTTTTACACAGTTTAACATTTTCTGATAATTTATGGATTATATGTGATCTAGTATTTTTTGATGATTGTAGAATTCCTCTAAAATTTATTTCAATTGCGACATTATTTTTTTTGGCCAATTTTACCATGATGTGATTTAAACCAGAATCTCTTCTATTTAATTCAGGATGTGTAAGAATATCAACTTCTTTAGTTTCAACAGCTTTTCTATTCAAATTCAAGTCAGATCCACTGACTAATA
>JAEOTG010000265.1 GCA_016839985.1 Candidatus Heimdallarchaeota archaeon
GTATATTTTTTTATAACGAAGTAAACAGAGCTCCTTCAGAAACAATTAATGCTGTACTAACAGCCTTGGATGAAAAACTAATTACAATTCCACAACTTGGTGAAATTCAAGCCAAATCAGGTTTTTTATCTATTTTTACATATAATCCTCAAGATACTGTCGCAACAAATCCCTTACCCATGGCGTTTTATGATAGATGCATATGGATACATGTTTCTCATCAGAATGTAGAAGAAATGATAGATATTGTAAAACTTAGAACAGATAGTGATGATGAACTTCTGATTAAGATTTCGTGCGAAATAGTTCAAGCAACACTAAATCATCCTGAGCTTGAAATAGGTTCAACTGTTCGAGGAGCTATTCATTTAGTTGAACTATACAAACCTGAAGAAGTTATAAAAGAAGAATCATTATTAAACAAAGTTATTGCGGTACATTCACGAAAAATTCGATGCAAAACTACAAGCAAAAAAACTGAAATAGAGATATTAGAAGAAATAGTATCTAAAATAATTTCTAACTACGAAGATGATAGGATTATACGAAAAAAAGAGCACTAGGTGACCTTACATCTACTATTGTAAGGGATGAACCGTTACCTTCTATCCAAGCTCAACAGACAAGTAGGTTACTTATTAATGAGATTCATTTGGAATTAGGTAAGAAACAAGAAGATATGACTAGAATCTTAGAACTTGCTGAACAAGCAGCTGATGAGAATAACCTTGAAGGACTTCGTTTAATTGCCACTAATTATCCCATTATTGTAGCACGAATGCTAAATAAAATGGAGTTAACTGATCTGATTCTAGATCAACTTCAAGGAGAGGAATTAACTCTTTTATATTCTCGAACTAAAAAGCATTTAGATTTTCAGATTAGGAAAAAAATGCTAGATAAGTTAATTCCTTTTATTACAGAAAAAGCAAAGATAATATATAGGAGAGGGATTTCAGCTTCAGTTTCGAGATATGTAAATTATGAACCTGGGGATTCTTGGGAAATAGAGATGACAATAGAAAAGATGCTTAGTAATGGGAAAACTATTCCTGATTACGATAGTATAGTTGTTAAGGAACCATCTAAAAGAAAAAGAAGTTTAGTTATTTGCATTGATAAGAGTTTGAGCGTTCTGCAATTAATCCACCAAATCGTATTATTGGCATCAGTTTTATCTCTTTCAGTAAAAAAGGATAATTTTGCGATTATCGATTTTGATTCTTCTGCACACATTCTAAAAGAAATGAATACAACAATTCATCCTGAATCAATAGTTGAACTTATTCTGAATATTGAGAGTAGTGGGAAAACTAACCTTGAGGAGGCTCTTTCTCTTGCGCATAAGCAACTCTCAAAATGTGTTTCTAGAGAGAAAATAATTTATCTGATAAGTGATTTGGAAAGGACAGTTGGTAAGAATCCTCTTCCAATTATTAGTCGAATTCCAGATTTAAGAGTTATCTATGCTAGAACATATCGTAGAGTAGCTTTTGTAGATGATGTAATTTCCTTAAATAATGTCTCATTGAATGAATTAAATCAGAATAGTGATTTGATTGATTTGACTTCAAGATTAATCAGTTAGCTTTCTTTTGAATTTTCTTTAGAATTTTATTATCACTTTTAGCAAAAAGAAGTTGATCAATAAGTATTATTGCAACACCTATACCAACTAGTATGTATCCTTCTATTTGAGCTTGTTTTCTTTCAATCAAGTATTTTATTTCAATTGTAGCTTCATAGAAATAGGATTGCGAAGTATTCCATTCATCAACCAAAGTTATAAGATAAAGATTGATTTCATTTTGAGTTTCATTAATCTTGATAGTAAAACCATCTGAATTTTGATTTCCAATAAGTCGTTTTCTATACATGCTTGTAGATTTTGCACTATTTACTTGATTTGAATATTCTGTTATTAATTGTGTGTATGATATATTCCCATCATAATAATTTAAAGTTAGATTATCAAATGAATAGAAGAAATTGGTAAAAGTTTCATTATTAGTTAATAGAAGAGATGTATTGTAAGGAACAATACCGGTTTCGCACTGGTAGAGGATTTCCGTTTGAGCTTCTGGTTTATTCACAAACGTAATTCCAAGTGTAGGATCAAAATAGGTTAGACTATTTATGTAATTTGAGGACACTTGATAGGTTATCAATCTTGTTCTTCCTATAGAAGGTCCTAACAATATTCCTAGTATAATTATGAAGTAACCGAATATACTAAAACTTCTCTTAATTCTCTTCCATATGAGAGAGAGCGTTATTATTGCTTTCTTCTCTTCTTTTTCTTCTCTTTTTTTCTTCCTTTTTAATGCAGGGATTAATATGACAATTATCCAGACTAGAACTAGTAGAACATGCACAGTAATTTGTTCAATATAAAGATCAATGAATTCTCCATAAAGTGCTTCTCTTTCTTGTTGAGAAATGTTCGTAATAAATATGCGCTGACCTTCAGTTGGAGAATAAATAGTCCAATCAGGAATTATTCCAACCAATGATAAAGGAAAGAATAACCAAGGTTGATTGCTGAATCTTAGATAAACTGTCAAATCATACAAGTTAGGATCTAACGGCCAGAAAAGAAGAAGTGCCCCCCAACTTAAATCAAGAATGATGTGTAAGATCCACATAATTGAAACTAGTTTAAAAAAACGAATAGTCTTTTGACCTGTAGTTTCTATTGGTCCTTCTTCTTTATTGAACTGCCCAATAATCATGAAACAAAGCAGAAAGAATGAGGGAATAATGATACTGTGAGTATAAGATCTATGATAACCGAAGAATATGTCCAAATCAGGAAGAGTTGCGAAAAGGTTAATTAGAATAAATTCCCACCTATGTTTCTTATAATAGGCTTTATCATTTTTCGAAAGTAATAACCACACAGTTAAACCTTGTAATGCAAAATGAGTTGTTGTGTAGGTCATTTTCTTCTCTAACTTTTATTTCTTTACTTAAAAATACTTTTGTTTAATTTTTTTTAGGATTTTACCAAATATTTAATAAAAAAATCAGACTATTAATATATATGAAAATTACGAAGATTATTTTGGGGATTTTATTATTTGTGATCCCTATCGGCATTCACGTTTCAGGTAATTATACATATATGATGGCTCCGATTGGAAGACTTAGCTTGGGTAATAATCCTTCTTTTGGTTTTCACAGCTTAAATTGGTATACCGATGCTGGAAGACTTAATTATGTTCAAACAGCTAGTACTGTATCAGAAATACTAACATCTTTATGGATGTTTGATTTTTTTATGGGATTTCCAACTGGTATGTCAACATCTGGAATCTTAACTACAATAATACTGTATGCACTTGTATTATATATTGTATTATCATTTTTTAAAAATAAAGAAACTTCCATTATTGCAGATATATTGATGATAGGTTTAGCAGCAATGGCCTTTTCAGCATTTGCTATTTTGAATGTTGATTTTAGTTCGTTTTTCACAACAAATGTTCCATTATTTGGTATACTCGCAGCAATTCTTGGTATCCTAGGATTAATATTTAGTATTAAATCAAAACCGAAAAGGAGAAGGAAATAGTTTTTTTTGGTGGAAATACTCTTTTCTCCTCTAATTTTTACTTCATTAGTTAAAAGTACTTTTACTTAATTTATTATATACTTTTTATAGTAATTTTTCTATTTATCTATTGAAAACTTAGTGTAAGTAAGACTTATTAGCTATATCAAAATTGAGTAGCTATAGTAGTAAGGTAGAAGAATATGGCCATCGAAGATGTACCTCTCCATCCAAAAGACAGCTTTAAAGATTTCATCCTAGATTACCAAGATATAGCTGGAAAACATATTTATTCTGATCAAATTAGTAAAATGACTATTGAAGGGTTAACTTCTCTTTTTATTAATTATGAGGACATTGTAGGTCATGATCCTAAATTAGCAGAAGAGTTATTAATAAATCCAGAAGATTTCATAGAAGCTGCAGATTTTGCTCTTGAAGAAGTACTACTTACCATTGAAGCAGATTTCGTTGAAGCTAAGAAAAAAGATGGAGAAGATTTTAGGGTTCGTTTTTCAAATACTCCAGAACAAGTAGATTTACGACACCTTAGATCTATTCACTTAGGTAAATTCATTTCAATAGAGGGAATTATTATCCGTCAAAGTGTTGTTAAACCTCTTCTCGTAAAAGGAGTCTTCCAGTGCGATAGCTGTAAGACTGAAATTTTTCCAATCTCTCAAGTAGGAGGGATATACAAAGAACCTAGAAAATGTACCAATCCTAATTGTGGGAAAAAAGGTCCTTTTAGACTTGTGCCTGAGAGTTCTTCATTTACAGATTTTCAAACTGTAACCGTACAGGAACGTCCTGAAACACTTCCTCCAGGACAAATTCCACGTTCAGTTCCTGCAAGATTAATTGGGGATATGGTTGATACGGTAAGGGCTGGTGATAGAGCAGTTGCTGCTGGAATTTTACGAATGAGAGCACCACCGAAAGGTCGAAAATCAGGAATTGCAATTTTCGATCCATGGATGGATGTTAATTTTATTTCCTCTCGAGAAAAAGAATTCGAAGAAATTGAAATAGATCCCGAGACAGAACAACA